>JAZQTE010000421.1:0-2145 GCA_045630505.1 Acutalibacteraceae bacterium
CTTTGCAGAGCTGGAAAGCCATTTAAAGCAAGCGCTGTATGATACCGAGGGTATTGCGGCCGTGCGTTACCCCAAGGGGGGCGAATTTGCAGGACTGTCAGACTATCGCCCCGACGGTAAGGCCTACACGTTGTTCCGTGATCCGTTGGCTGATACGCTGGTTATCACCTACGGCCGTTTGTTCGGTTATGCGCTGCAGGCGGCGAAACGGCTGCGCTCCAAGCATCCCGTATCGGTGCTTAAGCTAAACCGTATTTGGCCGATCCCCGAAGAGGCGCTTCGCTTGGCGGCTTCGCATTCCCGTGTGCTGTTCTTTGAAGAAACGGCGAAGGCAGGCTCGGTTTCCGAGCATTTGGGCGCGGCGTTGCTGCAAAAGCAATACCGCGGTGTGTACGAGCCGTATACTGTTGATGCCGTGATCCCTACCTGCACGGTGGAAGAGGGGCTTAAATTTACGGGTCTGGATGCCGACGGTATGATACGCCGTATTACGGGGGAGGCGAACAGCCGTGCCGAATGACGTACGACTGGATGCCTGGCTCGTAGAACACGGTTTTGTCGGTGGCCGTGACAAGGCCTGCGAAAGGATACGCGCGGGCGAGGTTGCGGTGAACGGGAAAACGATAGTGAAGCCGGCGTATCGCGTGAGTGAGCAGGATGAAATTACGTGCGGCGAAGCGGATTGTCACGTAGGGCGCGGCGGCTTAAAGCTGGAACACGCGCTGTCGCTCACCGAACCGCTGGACGTCGGTTGCGTGGCGCTGGATATCGGCGCTTCCACGGGCGGATTTACCGAATGCCTGCTTCGCGCAGGAGCATCGCACGTGTTTGCGGTGGACGTTGGACACGGGCAGCTGCACCCGTCCTTGCAGGCCGATGCCCGTGTGACCGATCTTTCGGGTACCGATGCCAGACGGCAAGAGGAGCTGCTTAAGGCGGTAGAGCTTTCGTCTGTGGATGTATTGACTATGGACGTATCCTTTATCTCGTTGCGGGCGGTGCTGCCCTCCGTGTTGGCGTTTTTAAAGCCGCAGGCTCGGTTGTTTTTACTCATAAAACCGCAATTTGAAGCGGGACGCAGCGATATCGGCAAACGAGGCATCGTTTCCGACCGTCGTGTGCATTATCGCGTGTTGCGAGAATTGTGTGATTTTTTTGCCGAGCAAGGCTGTATATTGGAAGCGTTGGCCGCCTCGCCCATCACGGGTGGTGCCGGCCGACAAAAGGGGAATATCGAATACGTGGCGCTGCTTCGCCGAGAGGGTGTGGCGGCTGCGGTGGATATTCGCCCGCTTGTTGACGAAAGCTTTGAACGATTACAATGATTGGTGGTGTTAGCGTGAAGATCGCGGTGATTCCCAATTTTCAAACGGCAGGCGGCGATGAGGCGTTGCAGCAGGTGTGCAAAACGCTGGAATCGATGGCTGTAGAGTTTTGTGTGCCGCAGGATGCGGCCTTTCCTCCAAAGGATTTAGACGAATGCCTTATATGGTGTGATACGGCGATAGCGCTGGGTGGTGACGGCACGATCATTCACTGTGCCAAACGCGCCGCAGCCTTCGGCAAGCCCGTGCTCGGTATTAACAGCGGTCGCCTGGGCTTTATGGCCGGCTTGGAGCTGAACGAAGCCGAGCAGCTGCGCTGTTTGCTCACGGGGGAATATACGGTAGAGTCGCGTATGATGCTGGATATTACGGTATGCGGCGGTGAAAAAGAGATTCACAGCTGCGCCCTGAACGAGGCGGTGGTATCGCGCGGAGCGCTTTCACGTATGGTGGAGATCGGCGTACAGAATAACGGTACGGCGGTAACCTCCTATCAGGCGGATGGTGTGATCGTGGCAACGCCCACGGGCTCCACGGCGTATTCCTTGTCGGCAGGCGGCCCCATGGTTGATCCGCTGCTCGATTGTTTGTTGCTTACGCCTATTTGTCCTCATTCGTTACATACGCGTCCGTATTTATTCCGTGACGATGCGGTGCTTACGCTCGCGCCGGAATATCGCAAGGACGTGCCGGTGTTCGTAACGGTAGACGGCGAGGAGGCCGTGCCCGTGCCGCAGGGTGGCACGGTACGGGTGGAACGCTCTGCAGAAACGGCATCGCTTATTCGTATAAAACAAGGCTCATTTTACGAAACCTTGGG
>JAZQTE010000422.1:0-1785 GCA_045630505.1 Acutalibacteraceae bacterium
CTGCATCCATTTCCCGTGGTCGGTCGGCATTGCCCTTGAAGCACTCACTCTCGACGACGGCGCTTCGGTGATCCCCGTCAAGCCGTCCAAGAAATTTCTCGTGTTCGGCGATTCCATCACCCAAGGATACGATGCGAAACGCCCGTCGAACCGCTATGCGGCGCGGGTTTGCGATGCCTTTGATGCAGAGGAAGTGAACAAAGCCATCGGCGGCGAATGCTTCGTTCCGCCGCTTGCAGCCATGCCCGATACGTTTACACCCGATCTTATCTGGGTAGCCTACGGCACCAACGATTGGTCAACTCACACCGAGGAATGGTTCTGCGAGCATTGCCGCGGCTTTTTTGAAGCGTTGCGCCAAACGTATCCGCAAGTGCCGATCGTGGCTCTCACGCCTATCTGGCGCAAAAACGAATTTGCCGAAAAGGCGTTTGGTGCGTTCAGCCGTGTGGCAGAATGCATTGCCGAGCAAACGGCGCATTTGCCGAAGCTTTACGTGGTCAACGCCTACGATTTCGTTCCGCACGACGAAACGTGTTATGGTGATATGAGCTTGCATCCCAACGATGCCGGCTTCGCATATTATGCTAAAGCCGTCTGCCAAGCGTTAAAAGCGCTTCCGCTAAACGAAAAGGAGTAATCTGTGAACGGATTTAAAGTTATAGAGAAGACTTTTGATTTTATCGTTGTCGGCGGTGGGCTTACGGGGCTGTGTGCCGCTATTGCGGCCGCGCGTCACGGTGCCAAAACGGCACTGGTGCAGGATCGCCCCGTACTCGGCGGTAACGCGTCAAGCGAGATTCGTATGCACGTGTGCGGCGCTACCGCCAATATGCAGAAGCCCGAGCTGGCCGAGGGCGGCATTCTGCACGAGCTGATGCTGTCCAATAAACGCGTTAACACCAATTATAACTTCTCCGTTTGGGATGCGGTGCTGTTCGATGCCGCCAAGAGCGAGAAGAACTTAACGGTCTATCTCAACACGGCAATGCACGGCGTCACCTGCGAAAACGGCACGGTAAAGCAGATCGAATGCTATCAGTCCACCACCGAGCGGCGCTTGCTGCTGTCAGCCGATCTGTTTGCCGATTGTACGGGTAACGGCACGCTTTCGGCCTTTGCAGGTGCCGAATTTCGCACGGGCAGCGAAGGGAAGGCGGAATTTTCCGAGCCCCACGCTCCAAACGAGCCCAATAAGCACCGTATGGGCAACACGCTGCTGTTTAAGGCGGCAGATACGGGGCATCCCGTGCCGTTTATTCCGCCCGTGGATGCCTTGCACTTCACGGAAGAACAGCTCAAGCTGCGCAAGCACACCTCCAAGGTGCCCGAGGAATTGGTGAAAAACCTCACCGAAAGCGAATATCGCACGCTGTACGACGGCTATTGTCAGGATTACGGCTACTGGTGGATCGAGATCCCCGGCGAGGGCGACGATATCATCGAAGAATACGAGGATATCCGCGACACACTGGTAAGAGCGGTCTACGGTGTGTGGGATCACATTAAAAACGGCGGCGATCACGGCGCCGAAAACTTCGAGCTTGTGTGGGTGGGTATGCTCCCCGGTGTGCGTGAAAGCCGCCGTATCGAGTGTGACTATATGCTGAACGAAGCGGATATTATGAGCAACCGCCGCTTCGAAGATGCGGTGGCCTACGGTGGCTGGCACGTGGATAACCACGTAGCAGGCGGCCTCTTTGCCTACGACCAACCTGCCTCGGAGGTCTTTGAATTTGAAGGCTCCTACGATATCCCGTACCGCTCCTATTGCGTAAAAGGCTT
>JAZQTE010000423.1:0-11372 GCA_045630505.1 Acutalibacteraceae bacterium
ATCTTGGAGTTTTCGAAGAAGATCACCGTTCACCCCGATAACGGTTTGGATGGGCACAACGCCATCTCACCCAACCACAGCATCGTAGAGGTGGACCTGAATGACGGTCGTGTGCTCTCGCTGTATTGCCCCTACCCTCTCGGTTCCGAGCCGAATCAGCTCACCGTCGAGCAGCGTATCGAGAAATTCCACACCTGTGCCGAAGCACTCAGTAAAGAAGAACAAGAGAAGCTGCTCCAATGGATTTTGAATTTAGATGCCGTTGACGCTCTGTAATAACGAAAGCGCACCGCCAAAGCGGTGCGCTTTTCCTTTATTTATACTTTTTCAGCGTCATCATCACGGGATTTTCTCCCGAGCCGAAATAGAAATATAGCTTTCGATATTCGGCGTACAAGGCGTCATAGACCGCCTTTTCCTGCTTGTTCGGCAACACAACAGCATCAGTACCCACGGAACCGAGCCGCTTTACCGCTTCGCCCAATTCAACCGTTCCTGCCGCTGCAGCACCGTAAATGGCACTGCCGCGTGCACCTGCCTGCAGCGTGGGAACAACATGTATCGGCATCCCCAACACATCTGCCATCACCTGCATTAAGAACGGATTTTTATGCGGAATACCGCCGCAAGCCGAAAGCTTGTTGATCGCCACACCGCATTCACCGAAGCGTTCAATGATCACACGCGTGCCAAACGCCAACGATTCCACTAAAGCTCGGTAGATTTCTTCAGGCTTGGTTTCAAGCGTCATACCGAGAAGCATACCACTTAAATCACCGTTATCTAACACACTGCGATTACCGTTCCAAAAATCCAGCGCCAACAAGCCGCTTTGCCCTGCCGACAACGCTGCCGCCTTTTCGGAGAGTAACGCCATCGGGGATACGCCGCGTTCGGCAGCCTCTTTTGTAACAGACTCCGGCATACACGATTTTTGGAACCATTCAAAAATATCACCAAAGCAGCTTTGCCCCGCTTCGTAGCTGATAAAGCCCGGAAGCATACCGTCTTCCACGATACCGCAAATACCTGAAACGGGCTTTTCTTCGGTGTCCATCATCAAATGGCACGCCGAGGTGCCAAGCACCATCAGCATATGGCCTGCTTCGGATACGCCGCAACCGGGAATTGCCGAATGCGCATCGGCACCCGCAACCGACACGGGCGTCCCGACAAGCAGACCGGTTAAGGCGGCCGCTTCTTCCGTGAGCACCCCTGCTTTGGTACCCGAGGGTAACACGGGGCCGGAAAGCTTATCGGTAATAAAGTGCTTCATACGCGGATCCAAGCGTTCAAAAAATGCTTCGGGCGGAAAACCGCGGCGTTTATTCCATAATGATTTAAAGCCTGCCAAGCAAGCGTTACGCACCAAATTACCGGAAAGTTTCCATACGATCCAATCGGCAGCCTCAATATAGTGCGCCATCGTTTCGTATACGAGCGGAGCCTTGTCCAGTGTTTCCATCACCTTCGGAATCAACCATTCGCTGGATACGCGTTCGCCGAACAGCGACAGCATTTGAGAATCAAACTCCGCAGCCACGGCATTCAGACGGTCGGCATACGGTTGGGCGGCGTGATGCTTCCATAATTTCACGTAGGCGTGAGGTTCATTTTCAAAGGCAGGAAGCAGGCACAAAGGAGTGCCGTCACCCGCTACGGGAAACACGGTGGAGGCCGTGAAATCCACGCCAACCCCCACCACTTGTTCGGCGGTGATGGCGGCTTGCTTCATAACGGCGGGAATCGTTGTTTTCAACACGTCAATATAATCGAGAGGATGCTGCAACGCCCAATTCTCACCAAGCTTTGTACCGTTTGGTAGGGACTCCGTCATCACAGCGTGTGCGTATTCACACACCGATGCGGCAACCTCTTCACCCGTTTGCAGATCCAACAAAACGGCACGCCCTGAAAGCGAACCGAAATCGAGACCTATACTGTATTTTTTCATACTACCACTCTCCGCTTCTTCTTCAACTGTATCATATTTGCTTTTTTATTTCAAGATAAAACAGAAAAACACTTTTCTGTTTGGAAATTCTGTGTTATACTGTATGTTAGTTTAAGGAGGCATTTTATATGAATTCTGTATCGTTAGACGTTGTTGCCCGTTCGTTGTGTGATATTATGGGTGTGGATGCACCTTCACAAGCTGCACCTGCTTGTGCTACGATGACCGAGTATGCCGACCGTGTTTTCGAAGGTAAAAAAGCCGATCGCATTTTTATGTATAACCCCGATGCGATCGGTCAGTGGATATACGAAAAATATCCGCAGCTGTTTACCGAGGCAACAGCACTTACCGATATTGCCGTGCCGCTTCTCTCACCGATGCCGAGTGTCACTCCCGTGTGCTTTGGTACAATGTATTCGGGATTGCAGCCCGAGCAACACGGCATACAAAAATATGAAAAGCCGACATTGAAGGCTGAAACGGTGTTTGATGCAATGATTGCCGCCGGCAAAAAGGTAGCAATCGTTGCCTATCTCACCTGCACTATTTCGCTGATCTTCCGCGAACGCGAAATGGATTATTTCACCTTTAAAACGTTGCCCGAGGTTCACGCCAAGGTGGCCGAGCTGATTGTAAATGACGAATACGATATGATCGTTGTTCACGGTTGGAACTACGATTCCGTGATGCATAAAAAAGGCCCCGAAAGCGTGGAGGCACTTTCAGAAGCACGTATCAACTCATCTGTTTACGCAACGTTCGACGCCTTGGTTCGAAAACATTGGAAACAGCACAACGTATTTATGGGATTTGCGATGGATCACGGTTGCCACGAGATCGACGGCGATTGTGGCTCGCACGGGTTGGATATGCCCGAGGATCGGAATATTACCCATTTGTACAAAGCTTACGCTGCCGAATGATTTAAGGAGAAATTCCCAATGCGCAGAAAACTGTTTGTTCTTTCAATGGACGCCATGGTGCACGAGGATGTGGCCAAGCTGGCGAAAAAGCCGAATTTCGCTCGTATTATGAATAAGCGTGCCGAGGTAGAACGTGTATTATCCGTATACCCTGCCAGCACGTATCCTGCACACACTACGTTGATGACGGGCTGCACTCCTGCCAAACACGGCGTGTGGAACAATTTCCCCCTCAAAGTGGAAAACGACGGCATCCCCCATTGGCCGCTGTATCATAAATTGATTGATGCAGAAGATATATTTGCGGCCGCCAAGCGTGTTGGTTGCACCACGGCTGCGGTGTTTTGGCCGATTACCGGCTGCAACCCGAATATAGACCATATCATTAACGAATATTTCTTTTATTATCCCGAAGATAAGAAGGATATTGAAGGCGTTTTTCGCCGTATGGGTGCCGACGATGTAGCTATCCAAGCGGTGCGCGAAAATATAGACCGTTTCCCGTTTGAATCAAAAGGCGGTCTTCAAATCGATTCGTTGTTTGATAACTTCATTAACGGTTGCACTTGTTCGCTGATCCGTTCGGTGCAGCCCGACGTGCTGTTGGTGCACAATTGCTGGCTGGACAGCTTACGCCACGCCAACGGTGTATTTGCCGAAAGAATCACCGAAGCTTTAGACGATATGGACAACTGGCTTGGCGAAATCATTGAGGCTATGGAGGATGCAGGAGTGTACGAAAACACCGATTTTGTGATCCTCAGCGACCACGGGCAACGCAACTATTCCCGCACGGTTTCCTTAAATTTGCTGTTAAAGCAAGGCGGGTTTATTGATATGGCACCCGACGGTAACATTTACGATTGGCGCGCTTTTGCGCAATCTAACGGCGGTTCGGCAACGATCTATTTAGGTAACGACCAAAGCGCCGTGCTGCATCAGCGAGTAAAAGAGTATTTAGAACAATTGAAGAATGAAGGAAACTGGGGAATCCGCGAGGTATACACCCGTGAAGAAACGCTTAAAAATCACGGATTATACGGACCTTTCTCCTTTATGGTGGAGGCAGAAAGCGGAACCGCTTTCTCGGGGTCACTCAAAGGCGACGTTGTGAACACGTTGGCCGAGGGCGTCGTTAAAGCCGGCCACGGATACGAGCCGCAGTATTCGGCGCAGCCCGTTTTCTTGGCAAGCGGCAAATCCTTCAAGGAGGGCGCTGTTTTGGAAACGGCGCGTTTAATCGACATCGCCCCCACACTGGCTGCCGTGCTTGGCACTGACTTACCGCAAGCCGAAGGCCGTATAATGCACGAATTATTGAAATAAGGTGACGCTCTTGTATCCGTTGATGTTAAAGCCCGCCGTAAAGGATTATGTGTGGGGCGGTACGCGCTTAAAAACCGAATACGCGTTGGAATGCGATACCGAGATCGCTGCCGAAGGATGGATGCTTTCCACCCACAGCGACGGCCCGTGCACCGTTTTAAACGGCGAACACAAAGGGAAAACGCTTGATACCGTATTGGCATTATGGGGTAACGGCTGTTTTGGGAAAAAAGCGGCTGCCTTCCCCCGCTTCCCGTTGCTTATCAAGTTGATCGATGCCAAAAGTGCTTTATCCGTGCAGGTACACCCAAACGACGAATACGCTTTAGAAAACGAGGGCGAATTCGGCAAAACCGAAATGTGGTACGTGGTGGATTGCGATGAGGGTGCCGAGTTGATCTACGGCTTTAAGGATACGCTTTCAAAGGAAGAATTCAAATCTGCAATCGCAAACGATACGCTGCTTTCCGTTTGTAATCGAGTGCCCGTGAAACCCGGTGACACGTTTTTCATTCCTGCCGGCACGCTTCACGCAATCGGCGGAGGTATGTTGATCGCCGAGGTGCAGCAAAACTCAAACGTGACCTACCGCGTTTACGATTACAATCGCAAGGGAACAGACGGAAAGCCGCGGCCGCTGCATATTGAAAAGGCTCTGGAGGTAACTGCGCTTCGGGCGTCAACCATGCCGTACAGTTCAGTGGGAAACGTGGTTAAGCGTGGCAATAACACCGTGCGTACGCTGGCAACGTGCGAGTTGTTCACGGCGGAACATATTGCCTTAAGAGGTGTGATGCCCCTCGAAAGCGACGATACATTCCGTTCACTGGTTTGCTTGCGCGGCGATGCCACCGTTACTTGGGACGAAGGGGCGGTTGCCTTTAAAAAAGGGGCTTCCCTGTTTGTTCCTGCTAATCTGCCGATAACGCTTCAGGGCGATGCCGACCTACTGTGCAGTTATTTATAACGTGAGGAGAAGATACGTATGAGTGATTTTTGGATCGGTTGTAATTATTGGTCATACAATGCCGGCGCCGATATGTGGCGCGAGTGGGATGAAGCACAAATCGATAAGGATTTCGCCTTACTGAAACAGCATAACGTAACCACCGTTCGCGTCTTTCCCAATTGGCGAGATTTTCAACCCGTCGTGCCCGTTTACGGGTATGCGGGAATGGTGTCCGAATATCTGATGGAAGGTGAAGTCGAACCTGCTAATCAGTATTTTCTGGATGAAAAGATGCTATCGCGTTTTGAAACGCTTTGTGATCTGGCAAAAAAGCACGGCCTGCAATTGATCGCGGGATTGCTCACGGGATGGATGAGCGGTAAGTTGTATATCCCCGTTGCCTTGTATGACAAGAATTTGTTCACCGACGCGTTAGCCTTGCGATTTGAGCAATATTTTGTTGAAGGCTTTGTATCCCGTTTTCAATCACGCCGTGAAATCGTGGCGTGGGATCTCGGAAACGAGTGTAACTGTATGTCTTCGGCTACCACGGCACACGAAGCCTTCGCGTGGAGTTCGCTGATCGGCAGCACGATCAAAGCAACCGACAGCACGCGTCCCGTTCTTTCGGGCATGCACGGTTTGGCAGTGGAAAACGGCACGTGGACGATCAACGATCAAGCACGTTGCACCGATATGCTCACAACGCACCCCTACCCCTCTTTCGTGCCGCATTGTGCCAAAGATCCCGTAGATTCCATTCGCACACTGATGCACGCCACGTGCGAAACGTTTTTCTATTCATCTCTCGGGAACAAACCGTGCTTGGTGGAAGAAATCGGCACGCTGGGAAGAAGCGTCTGCAACGATACCGTTTCGGCTGAATTTATGCGACTGAATCTGCTTTCAAACTGGGCACACGGAGCGAACGGGCTGTTGTGGTGGTGTATGAATGAGCAAACGCATTTGGATAAGCCACCCTACCGCTACAGTATGTTGGAACGGGAACTGGGTATGTTTACCGCCGAACAGGAGCCAAAGCCGTTTTTGGAGGAACTGCACCGCTTTGGTGAATGGTTGAAAACGGTCGATATATCCGTAACTGCACCGACAGCAACCGCAACCGTGTTGTTATCACACGGACAAGACCATTGGGGCATAGCGTATATGGCGTTTATTCTTGCCAAGCAAGCGGGATTCACCGTAAACTTTGTTGCACCCGATCAGCCGTTACCCGAAAGTGCGTTGTATATCGTTCCCGTCGTTCACGGAGACCGTTGGTTCTACAAGCCGTATTATGAGCAGCTGAAAGAAAAGGTGCACAGCGGCGCCACGGTGCTGATCTCCAACTCCGACGGTTTCTACACCGAGCGCGAAGATTTCTTGGGAACCACCGTACTTGAAAGCGAGTTCGCATGCGATAACGGCACCTTCGAGTTGGATGGCGCACTCATTCCCTATTCGTTTGAGCGACGTCAAAAACTGGCCGCCACCACTGCCAACGTGCTGGCAACCGATAAAAACGGTGATCCGCTGGTAACGGTGAACGCTTACGGAAACGGTTCCGTGTATTACGTGAACTTCCCGTTTGAGGAAACGCTACTTTCGAAAAACCGCGCTTTTGACGGTGAAGCATACAAGTTGTACGAATACGTGGCCCGCAAGGCCCTGCCCACACCCGACGTAACCAAGACAAATCCGTTTGTGGGGATTACACAGTGCGGCGATCTCGTCACGTTGATAAACTATTCCAACGCACCGCAAAAGACGGGTTACGTTTTACAAAACGGCAAGCGGATCGATCGCGTTTTGCGAGGCGATCCCGCACAACTCGCCCCGTGCGACGGTTCCGTATTTACCATAAAATAAGCAAAAGAGCGTATCTTACGATACGCTCTTTTCAGTTTCCTTCAAACTCATGCAAATAGGAAGACGGGGCGTGCCCCGTTTCTTTTTTTATGAATGCACTGAAATAATACGGCGAAGAGAAGCCGCACATTTGCGATACCTGTGTCACAGTGAAATAGCCCGTTCCCAGCAATTCTATCGCGTGTTCAGCACGCAAGCGGTTGATATAACTGAGCGGCGAGCAGCCGTAGCGTGCGGCAAATATTTTGCGAAAATAGGTTTCGCTCATAAAGCAGCTTTCGGCCAGTTCGTGAACGCTGATGGATTCCGCACGGTAATGACGGTGGATATATTTCAACGCTTTGGCGAGAGCATCGTTTTCTTGAAAACCTTGTTTGGCAGAAATTTCTCGTTCCATATCTGCAATAATTCTATACAGCAAACTCTTGCATTCGCTTTCGTAGCCCTCTGCTTTTTCACAATACGCAGCGTTCAGATCTTCGAAATATCGCTTAAACGAATGATGTTGCTGTGGGCAAAAGGTTTTTATTTTCGTTCCAATAGGTTTATCGGTAAGAAAATGAACTACAAAAAGCCGCTCGTTTCCGGTTTTGATTTGATACCGACTCCCTTTTGGGACAAAGATGATTTCGTCGGTTTTGGTTTCTACGGTTTCCCCGTCACTGGTAAACACGGCATCGCCCTTAACACGATACGAAAGCGAATGATACGGTCGAACCCCCGACTCGCCGATATGACTTTCCCAAAAGAATTCAAGAGGAACTACGTTACTTACCACAAAATCAGTTGTTTCAAAAAACACAAGCATCACCTATTAAATTGTACATATATGCCTTGTTTTTGTCAATTATTGTTTCGAAATTCTTAAAAATTGTGTTGGGTTTCGTATGGTAACCTGTGTTTTTGCGTGTTACACTCCAAACAGACGGATCACTGCTAACTGTCAGAAGGGAGAAAATAATATGGAACAGCTAATGAAAGCGTTAAACGAAACCGTAAAACGCGAGGGGATTGATTTGATCGGCTTCGCACCGAAAAGTCGCTTTGAAGATGTAAAGCCAGAAATCAATCCGTTTTCGATCTTTCCCGAAGGAAAAACCGTGATTTTGCTGGGCAAGCGTATTTGCCGCGGTTCTCTTCGCGGCGTGGAAGAAGGTACTAATTTTACCGATTACACGTTGTTTGGAAAAAACTGGCTGGAGGATGACTTCTTATCGATCGCCTGCTATGGCTTGACGAATACGTTAGAGGATTACGGCTTTGAAGCTGTGCCCGTTTTCCCCAATCCCGTTGAAATCGGGCCAATGGGTGTTTCGGTTGATAAAGACCGCCCCGCCCCCAACGTGTTTCCCGATTTTGATTATGCGGCGGTCGCCTGCGGTTTGTGCGAAATCGGCATTAACGGGTTGCCTCTTTCTAAAAAATACGGCTCACGCCAGCGTTTTCATATGATCATTACAGACGCTGAATTACCCGCCACGCCGCTGCTTTCGGAAAGCGTGTGTGACGGGTGTATGGAATGTGCCAAGTTCTGCCCGCTTGGTGCAATCAGCACCACGGAATTTGACGAGGTGGAGATCTGCGGAAAAACCATGAAGATTGCGAAGATTGATTATGAAAAATGCAAGACCTGCCGAAACGGTGCTATGAAAAATCGCTTATCGGACAAAGCTCGTCCCGACCGTGTAGCGGCCATTTGCAACCGTTCTTGTATGGTGTGCTTGGAAAGCAAAAAACGCGTTACCAATCTGTTTGAAAATGAGTTCCGTCAATCGGCTGTCTGGACGAGAGGTAACGAAAAATGAAACTGACGGCGCAAATGATCAAAGATAAGGCATCGGAACTGGGAATCGATTGTATTGCCATCGGTAATATTGAGCGATTTCAAGACGCCCCGAAATTAATGTCACCCCTCACCTATTTTCCTAATGCCAAATCCGTGATCGCCGTGGCGATGCGCATTCCCAGAGGCACCTATCGCGGCATTGAGGAAGGTACTCACTGGCATAACTACACGTTTTATTCGTACAGCAGGCTCAATTCTCTGTTTCGCCCCAAGAAATCGTATGAGCTGTGCTGCTTTATTGAAGATCACGGGTACGAAGCAGTCGCACACTATCCTGCCGTGCCCGAAGGAAACGGCACAACAAACGAACCTGTGGCCGAAGGAAAGGTACCGGCCGACGTGGCGTGCAGTGTCCGCGTGATCGCTGCAGGCTGCGGTTTGGGTGAAATCGGCTTTTCCAAGGTGTTTCTCACCAAAAAATTTGGGCCACGCGTGCGTTTAGGGTTGATCTTTACCGATTGCGAGCTGGAGCCCGATCCGATTCTTGATACCGGTGAGATCTGCATTCATTGCGGAGCGTGTCAGCGTGAATGTCCCGGCAATGCCGTGCCTTCGGTACGGGACGAAAGCAAGCGGCTTACCGTTGATTTTGGTGAGAAGCAGATTTGGTACGGAGACGTACATATGGGACGTTGTACGCTTTCGCACCACGGCTTCAACAACGAATGCTCCCCGTTCCACAAAAAAGAGTTCCCCAACATGGCGTTTGACGTGCGGAATTCCGAAATGACGGAGGAAGAGGCGTATATCCTTTGTTATTCGATGTCACAAGCAAAATGGGGACGCAAGCCTGAAACGGATGCCGTGCTTGAATATTACGATTACATTAAAAACCACACGGGGTATTTTGCCATCTGCGGTGCTCGCGGCTGTATTCGCGCTTGTATGAATGCGCTGGAGAAGAGCGGACGCATTGAAAATAAATTCCGTCATCCGTTTTACATAAAGCCCTCGTGGATATTGCCGAACAAGCCCGATCGCTTACCAACCGGTGTTAATCCCTATCGCGAGGACTATTTGGATAAAAACTATCCCGGTATTCGCAAAAACGAATATGAAAGAAAACTATAAAAGAAAGGAGCGTATCAACGATACGCTCCTTTTTTAATTGCCGTTTAGTTCTGCTAATTTTGTTTTAATGGCGATCAAGGCTTCGTGTGAATCCTCGATACCCTTAGTTGCCGTTTCTATGGGGCAAGGGCCGTTTCTTGCCCGATTGACGATATACGGAGCCATTTCGCCGTAAAGCGCCGAAATGCCCGCGTTTTCGAGCACTGCCGCGGCGCTCGTGCTGATAACGTTTGCCCACACGCTGCGAACGCCCAATAAAACATATAGGTGAGCGGCGCCCGCGCCGACGATTTTATCTGCCGCCGCAAAGCCGCGAAGATCGGTGTTGGATTCTAAAAAGGTGAGCAACGGTTTGACTCCTCGCTCATACGAATGCACTTCCCTTTCGCCGTTATACAGCACGCACGTGTAGCCGTTTTCGTCTAACAAGCGCTTGGCTTGTTCGGTATGTGTATCCATTGGCATCACCCTTGCTGCTTGGCGACGGTTTCTAACTGCTTGCGGATCTCGATCCCTTGCGGACAAATGTTTTCGCACGCACCGCAGCCGAGGCAATCGGCTGCCGTGGGCGCTGTGGGGAAAGCGGCTTTGGCTTCTTTTTTTGTGATTTCGGCGCCTACGTATCGGTTGTATACACTAAACAGCTCCGAAATAGGAATTTGCTTGGGGCAAACGTCGGCACAATAATTACACTTGGTGCACGGAATACGCCGCGACTCGCGAATACACTCGCGAGCAAAGGTTACCGTTTCAAGTTCCTTGTCGTTCAGCGGTTTAAAATCCGTAAACGTGGCCAAGTTATCCTTCACCATCGCCACGTTGCCCATACCCGAAAGCACCATAAACACCTCGGGAAAGCTTGCCGCGAAGCGCAGTGCATACGATGCGTAACTACCGCCGCCCAATTCATCAAAAGCTTTGGCAGCCTTCGGCGGAAGATTCACAAGATGGCCGCCCTTCACTGGCTCCATAACGATCACCTTTTTGCCGTGCTTTACGGCTACATCATAGCACTTCTTGCTTTGTACAGTGGGATCGTCATAATCTAAATAGTTGATCTGCAATTGCACGAATTCAATAAACGGCCGCTCGGTTAAAATGCGATCTAACACCTCGGCCGTATCGTGGAAGGACATACCGATGTGCCGAATCTTTCCCTGCTCTTTCAATTCGCGAATAATATCAAACGTGCGGCAGCGCTGATGCTTGGGATAGGCTTTCGAAGTCATACAATGGAACAAATAGAAATCGAAATATTCCACGCCGCATTGCGCAAGCTGTTTTTCGAATAACGGAACAATATCCGCTTCGGTTTCAAAGAACCAATCGGAAAGCTTGTTGGCTAATACAAACGCTTCGCGGTCGTACCGTTTTACCAAGCATTCGCGAACGGCCGGCTCACTTTTTTCGTTAATATAGCCGTGCGCTGTA
>JAZQTE010000424.1:0-2101 GCA_045630505.1 Acutalibacteraceae bacterium
CGTGGGCTTTTGCGGCTCGCTTGAGGATTGGCGGCGCGATTTCGTTCTTTCGTATTTGGGGGCAAGCAGCCTTGAGGAGGTTCCTCGGGCGATGCTGAAGGCGGCATACGCCAGCGCAGCCGACGTGGCGGTGTTTCAGATGCAAGACGTTTTGCAGCTGGATAACCGCGCCCGTATGAACACGCCGTCTACACTGGGCGGAAACTGGCAATGGCGGTTGCGCGAAGAAATGCTGACAGAGGAGCTGGCCGAAGAATTGTCGGTGCTGGCGAAAGACAACGCACGGTGAATAAACAAAAAGCTTTCATCTCATACTATAGTCGAGAACGGTTGTTCTCGGCTATTTTTTTATAAGTGAGGGAACCGATATGAAACTGTTTCGAAGGCTGTTGGCAGTGCTGACGGCAACCGTGATGCTGGCCACGTTGTGTGCTTGTAATCGGGAAAACGGAAAGATTGAAAAAGAAACCGTAAACTTAAAGGTGTGGGGCGCGCAGGAAGACCAAGCGATGCTTAAAACGATGGTGGAGAGCTTTAAAAAGCTTCATAACGACAAGGAGTACAATATCACCTTCGGTGTGGTGGGCGAGAAGGATACGCAAACCAAAATTATGGAGGATCCGTCTGCGGCGGCTGACGTGTTTTCCTTTCCCGACGATCAGCTGCGTGATTTAGCAGGGGCAGGCGTGCTGTATGAAATCACGCTGCACAAGGAAAAGATCAATGCCGAGCATACCGACGGCGCGGTGAAGGCGGCCACGCTGAACGGTAAATTGTACGGGTATCCCATGACGGCGGATAACGGCTATTTTTTGTATTACGATAAAAGCGTGCTTTCGGCCGACGATGTAAAAACCTTGGACGGGCTGATGAATGCGGCGGCTGCCAAGAATAAAAAGGTGTTGATGGATATTTCCAACGGCTGGTATGCGGCCTCGTTCTTCTTAACGGCAGGCGGCACGCTCGGCATTAAAGACGGCAAGCAGACCTGCGATTTCAACAACGAAAACGGCGTGGCGGCAGGGGAGGCTATGAAAGCCTTTTGCGGTCACAGTGCGTTTATGACGGGTGAAGACGCCATTCTCACGGGTGGTATCGGCAACACGATTGCGGCAGGTGTTTCCGGCACGTGGACGGCAGATGCCATTAAAGAAAAGCTGGGGGACAATTACGCTGCCACCAAGCTGCCCACCGTGACGCTGAACGGTAAGCAGGTGCAACTGAAAAGCTTTGCAGGATATAAGCTGATGGGTGTGAATTCTTCCACCAAGCATCCCAAAGAGGCGATGCTGCTGGCAGAGTATCTTACCAACGAAGAGAACCAGTTACTGCGCTTTAAAACACGGGCGATGGGCCCCTCTAACAAGAAAGCGGCGATGAACGAGGAAGTGAAGAAAAACGTGGCGCTGGCGGCGTTGGCAATGCAAAACGAATTCGGTGTGAGTCAGGCCGAGGTGTTGAGCGCTACGTGGCAGCCGCTTGAAGCGTTCGGCACGGCCATGGAGAATAAGGATACCTCCAAAACGGTGAAGCAGCTGCTCGATACGATGGTGGCACAGATTACGAAGTAAGTATAGGAGAGAGGGCGGTTATGGATACTTTGCGGAACAGACACACACAACCGCCCCGAAAGCGGGTGTGGCGGAGCGTGCTTCAAAAAGGAAGGGCGGTATGGCGTATTGCCGTGCAGGGCGATTTCCGCACGCGACTTTCGTTTTTTATTATGGGTGCAGGCAACGCTCTGCGCGGCCAGTGGGGACGCGGATTTTTGTATTTGGCGGTGCAGGCGGCGTATTTTCTGTATATGCCGCTGTTCGGGTTTCGGTATTTGCAAAAGCTGCCCACGCTCGGTACGGTGACGCAACAGAAAGTGTTCGACGAGGAGCAAGGCATTTATATCTACACGCAGGGCGACAATTCTATGCAGATATTGTTATTTGGCGTGTTGACACTGGTACTCACCGCCGTGTTTATCGTTCTGTATCTCCGCAGCCTGCGTTCGGCTTGGTATGCACAGCAGCAAACGAGGGCAGGGAAGCCCCTGCCCTCGTTTAAAGACGATATTCGTTCCTTGTTCGACAGCCGCTACCACGTTACGCTG
>JAZQTE010000425.1:0-2203 GCA_045630505.1 Acutalibacteraceae bacterium
CACCTCGGCCAAGGCGTTGGCGTAGGCAGGTGCGTAGAATATGGCAAGATGCTCGTTTAAATACGCTGTCAATACGTCTTCGCCTTTGGTGGCGAGCATATACAGCAAGGGGCGAATCTTATCCGCCGTGGGAACGGGATGCGTTTCAAGGCCGTTCCAAAGGGCAAAGAAGCTTTCGCTTTCGTTTTCGTTGATATACAGCTCCAGCAGCGGCTCCAAGCAATCGGCCTCACCGAGGAAGGCGCCGAAGAGGAAGTACGTTTCGGCCAAGCGGTGAACGTTGCCCAGCGTTTGATACAAGCGCATCGCACAGTCGTACAGCGAGAGCGAAACGTCGTCGGTGGTAAGCTCGTCCAAAACGTGCCGCAGCTCCTCGGCCGACAAACGGCTGTTCTCGGCGGCTTCGCCGGACGCAACCAGCGTTTTGGCACGCTCAAAGTTCCCCAGTGCAATGGCCTTTTCCAAACGGGTAAGACGGATACGGCCGGCGTTTTCCAGCAGTGCGGCCGAAGTCGTGCCGTCCTTGGCGGCCATACGCTCCAGCAAAACGGCGGTATCCGCCGTGTATTCGGTGGGCTCTTCCTCGGGAACGTCCTCTGCCGATAAGCGCAGCAGCACGTTGGCAGGAACGGCCTTGTTCCATTCCTCGCCTGCACCTCTGAACAAGCCGAAGAACACGCGCTCCGAAAGCGCGCAGCCGAAATCACGGTTAAATTCCTCGGTGGCGGTGAACACCTCGTCACCGAATTCGGTGATCTCCGTGGCCTTCATTAAGCGCACGTAGCGTGCGAGCAATTCCTTGAATTCCGCAACACGCTCCCACGTGAGCTCGCCCACGGTTTCAATATCCTTTTCCACGGCCGCCAGCATCGCTTGGTTAAACGTTTTGAAAAACGGCTGCAGCGATTCCAAAAACGCGATGGTATCGCCAACGGCGGCGTTAAGCACGTCGTTTTTACGGTTGCCGCTTTCCAGCAGCTGCGCCAGCGTGTCCAGTGTCAGCCCGTCGGCCTCCCAGCCAATGGCCTCCGCCACGTCCAGCACGTGCTGCCAACGGCTGTGATACACACGCAGCTGCGAAAACGTATCGCCGTCCAGCGCGGCACCCGTTTGCATACGCTCGGTGAGGCTCGGCCACACGGTAAGCAGCAGCTCGCGGCTTTGCTGCAGCAGCCCCAGATCCAGCTTCAGCTCCTCGTATTTATCCTCCAGCACGTTATCGAACCGCAGAATTTCGGGAACGCCGAGCTTTACCTCTTTGCACAGCTCGGTATCCTCCTCGGCCACGCAGCAAAAGCCCTCAAACAAATATTGACGCCCGTTGTTCGCCTGCGCATTGGGGCGCAGCACGCAGTAAAGATTGTTGCCGTTTGCCGTTTTTACGGTGGTATTAAAGACGAATTTGCGCCCTTCCTCGCTGTCGTACGTAAACGAGGGGGCAGCGCCCAGCAGCGCCAGCGATAAGCCGCGTGCCACTGTCAGGCTCCATTCGTCGGGCGTTTTGTTTTCTCCCGTGCACCGATTCAGCGTGCGTGCGTGGTTGCTCCACCACAGCATAAAGGCCAGCTTGTGCATCTGCGATACCTCGCGCGGCACGGCCTTTTCCGCTTCCTTTTGGTCATCGGCAAGCAGCAGGTGATTGCCGTCGATGGCAAACTCCTCGGCAAACGCGTTTTTCAGCCACGTTTGCAGCGTTTTCCCTTCGGAATATTCCTTGTAGTCGATGCCGTATTTGGACGACAGCTGCGGCCCGATGCTCGACAGCAAGAAGCGGCCGCCGTTGCCTTGGATCATCTCGGTGAACAGCCGCACGAACAGTGCGTGCGAGCTTGACTGCTCCGTTTCGGCAGGCGCAGCGCCGGCCACGGGGGCGCAATATTGCTGAACGCCGCCGTTTACGGTGCGCGGAAAAAGGCGGATAATGTCCGCAAGGCATAGCTCCGCAAACCGCTTCAACGAGGGGGCAAATTGCTTGTAGTCCACGTTGTACGTTCTAAAAATCGGATCCAGCACGTGCTGCTTGTAGGCGTTCACGTCTGCTTCGGTCTTTCCTTCAAAATATACCAGTGTAGAGGCTTTGATCTCCGCCTTCAGCTTGGGCGCCAATGCGGGGGGCGCAGGGCTAATGATCATACAAAATCCTCGCTTTCGTTCGTGTCTTCATAACGAGATACTTATACATAATAAAGTATAATAGTTTACT
>JAZQTE010000426.1:0-7728 GCA_045630505.1 Acutalibacteraceae bacterium
GGATGTGCGTCCGATTGAGGGGCAAATTGATGACTTGCTCGGTGAGATAAATGAGAGAATAGCGAAGAATGAACGGGTGCTTGTGACGACATTGACTAAGAAAATGTCTGAGGACTTGACCGATTATTTGAAAGAGCTTGGCGTGAAGGTTCAATATCTCCATTCAGAGATTAAGACGCTTGAGCGTATTGAGATTATCCGGGATTTACGCCTTGGTAAATATGACGTTCTCATCGGTATCAACCTCCTTAGGGAAGGTCTCGATATACCAGAAGTATCATTGGTGGCGATATTGGATGCCGATAAGGAAGGCTTTTTGCGGTCGGCCTCGGCGTTGATACAAACGATCGGCCGTGCGGCGCGCAACGCCGAAGGGCAGGTCATTTTGTACGCCGACGAGGTAACGCCGTCGATGGAAAAGGCAATTCGCGAAACCGAGCGCCGCCGTGCCATTCAGTTGAAATATAACGAAGAACACGGCATAGTGCCCAAGACGATCGTGAAGGAAGTGCGTGACGTGCTGCAGATCACACCATCGGCCTCTCGCGACGAAAAGACGGGCAAGAAGCTTTCGAAGGCCGAACGGCTGCAGCGCATTGAGCAGCTGACGAAGGAAATGAAGCACGCCGCCAAGCTGTTGGAGTTTGAGCATGCGGCGTGGTTGCGTGATGAGATTGAGAAGCTAAAGCAAGGCAAGTGAGGATATAATGCTGGAAGAGCTGATTGTAAAAGGTGCCAAGGAGCACAATCTAAAGAATATCGACGTTACCATTCCTCGCGATAAGCTGGTGGTATTCACCGGCGTATCGGGCTCGGGGAAATCATCGCTTGCGTTCGATACCATCTATGCCGAAGGGCAGCGGCGGTATATGGAGAGCTTGTCTTCGTACGCCCGTATGTTCTTGGGGCAGATGGAAAAGCCCGACGTGGAATCCATCGAAGGCTTATCGCCGGCCATTTCCATCGACCAAAAGACTACCTCGCAAAACCCGCGTTCCACCGTGGGAACGGTTACGGAGATCTACGATTACCTACGCTTGCTGTATGCGCGCATCGGCGTTCCGCATTGTCCCGTGTGCGGACGGGAAATTCGCCAGCAAACGGTGGACGAGATCGTAGACCGCGTAATGGAGCTGCCCGAGCGTACCCGTATTCAGGTGATGGCGCCCGTGGCACGCGGCCGCAAGGGTGAATTTCAAAAAGAACTGGACGCTGCCCGTAAATCGGGCTACGTGCGTGTGCGTATCGACGGCGTAATGTACGAGCTGTCGGAGGAAATTAAATTAGAAAAAAACAAAAAGCATACCATAGAAGTGGTGGTAGACCGTTTGGTGATCGGAGCGCAGGTTCGTGCACGCTTGGCGGATTCGGTGGAAACAGCCACGGCACTGTCGGGCGGCTTGCTCACGGTGGACTTGGCCGACAGCGGCGAGGAGCTTACCTTTTCGCAAAACTACGCTTGTCCCGACCACGGCTACAGTATGGAAGAGCTTACCCCCCGTATGTTTTCGTTTAACAACCCGTTCGGCGCGTGCCCCAAATGCACGGGTATCGGCGTGTTTATGTCGATCGATCCCGATTTGGTGATAGCAGATGAAAATCTCACACTGCGTGAGGGGGCTATTCGTGCCAGCGGCTGGAGCTATTTAGACGGCGGCACCATTGCACAAATGTATTACGAGGGCTTGGCGTCGCATTACGGTTTTTCGTTGGATACACCGTGGAAGGAGCTTTCCGATGAAGCCAAGCGGATCGTGCTTTACGGCAATAACGGCGAAAAGATCCGTATGGTGCGCCGTATGGAATACGGTACGGGCGAATATTTCACGGCGTGGGAAGGTGTGGCGAACAATTTGCAGCGTCGCCACCAAGAAACCAACAGCGATTGGATGCGCAGCGAGCTCGAAACTTATATGAGCAAGGTACCGTGTCCCGATTGCCATGGAAAGCGCCTAAAGCCCGAAAGTCTGGCCGTTACGGTGAACGGAGTAAACATTGCCGATCTGTGCGAAAGATCCGTGACGGAGCTGTTGATCTTCTTGGAGGAGTTAAACGGCAAGCTCACCGAACGGGAGCACCAAATTGCCGACCGCGTATTAAAGGAAATTCGCGAGCGATTGGGCTTCCTTAACAGTGTGGGGCTGGAATATTTAACGCTGTCGCGCTCGGCAGGGACGCTGTCGGGCGGCGAAAGTCAACGCATTCGCTTGGCAACGCAGATCGGCTCCTCACTGATGGGCGTGCTGTATATTTTAGACGAGCCGAGCATCGGTTTGCATCAACGCGACAACCAAAAATTATTGGATACGCTGCGCCATCTGCGTGATCTCGGCAACACACTGATCGTGGTGGAGCACGACGAAGAAACGATGATGGCGGCGGATTGGATCGTCGATATCGGCCCCGGCGCCGGTGTGCACGGCGGTGAGGTAGTGTGTTCGGGTACGGTGGACGAGGTGTGTGCGTGCGAGCATTCGGTAACGGGGCAGTATTTGAGCGGTCGTCGCCGTATTCCTGTGCCGCAAAAGCGCCGCGAGGGCAACGGCAAGGAGCTGCACATACGGGGTGCGGCAGCGAATAACTTAAAAAATATTGACGTATCGTTCCGCTTGGGCGCGTTTAACTGCGTTACGGGTGTTTCCGGCTCGGGAAAATCCTCACTGGTGAACGAGATCTTATATAAGCATTTGGCGAACAAGCTTAATCGCACGCATTGTCGGGCAGGAGCGCACCGTGATATTGAGGGTGTGGAGGCGCTGGATAAGGTGATCGATATCGATCAATCTCCCATCGGGCGTACGCCGCGTTCCAATCCCGCTACGTACACGGGCGTGTTTAACGATATCCGTGAATTGTTTGCCTCTACGGCCGATGCCAAAATGCGCGGCTACGCACCGGGGCGGTTTTCGTTTAACGTGCGCGGCGGCCGTTGCGAGGCGTGCCAAGGCGACGGTATTTTGAAGATCGAAATGCACTTTTTACCCGATATTTACGTACCGTGCGAGGTGTGTAAGGGGCAGCGCTATAACCGCGAAACGTTAGAGGTGCGCTACAAGGGTAAAAACATTTACGAGGTATTGGAAATGACGGTGGCAGAAGCTCGCGAATTTTTCGATTCCATTCCGAAGATCGCTCGCCGTCTGCAAACGTTGATCGACGTAGGGCTCAGTTATATCAAGCTGGGGCAGCCTGCCACCACGCTGTCGGGCGGTGAAGCGCAGCGCGTAAAGCTGGCAACCGAGCTTTCCAAGCGCTCCACGGGGCGTACGATGTATATTTTGGACGAGCCTACCACGGGATTGCACACGGCCGACGTGGCGCAGCTTATTGACGTGCTGCAAACGCTGGTAGACGGTGGAAACACCGTGGTCGTTATTGAGCATAACTTGGACGTGATCAAAAACGCCGACTATATTTTGGATCTTGGCCCCGAGGGCGGCAACCGCGGCGGCACGCTGGTGGCCGAGGGCACGCCCGAGGAAATTGTGGAAGTAAAAGAGTCCTACACGGGGCAATATTTGCGCCCGCTTCTTAACAAATAACGGCAGAAAGGGGAAATCCGTATGGATAAGGTGTATCGAATATCGTACTATGCGGGCGTGCAAACGGTGCGCTTGTTCCATCGCATAGGACGTTTCTTCACCTTGCTGTTTTTGCCGTTGCGCGTGTTGCTTCGCCGCGCGGCGCGTGCGGCAGTTCGCCGCCGCAGTCCCCGTGAGCGTGAGGGCCTTGAGGGGCTGCGCCGCCGCTTTGCCGAAGCGGGATTGCGTGTGAAAGCCGCCTGGAAGCGCCATCCGCTTTTGGGTGTTTTGCAGGTTTTTTGCCTGCCGTTTTCGGCAGCGAAGCATTACAAAGGTATTACCCGCGTTGCGGCGACAACGGCGGCGGTTGCGTGTGCGTTGGCGCTGCTGCTCGGCACGTTTCGTTACTGGAGCCGCACCACCTACGCATTGGCGCTGGCCGATGCCGAGGGAGAGGTGTGGGGCTACGTTTCTGCCGAATCGGTGCTGCAGCAGGGCGTGGCGATGGCGAATGAGCGTTTGGGGCGGCTTACGGCTGCAAACGCGCTCACGGTAACGCCGTCGGTTACGCTGCAGGTGGTGCGTCAGGCATCACTGTCGAGCGAGGAAGATATTTGTGATAATTTGTTGGCTATGTGGGGGGCCGATACACGTGAAGCGTGCGGCGTATACATAAACGACGCGTTTTACGGTGCGGTGAATAATCGCCGTGCAGGCCAAACCATGCTGCGAGATATTTTGGAGGAAAGCCGTGAGGACAAGCCCGACGTGGAAGCCTCTTTTGTGGAAACGGTGGAGCTGATTGACGGGCTGTATCCCGTGGATCAGATCGTTCCCGTGCAAACGATGAAGCAGAGCTTGCTGGCCGAAGCGGTGGAGGAGGAGCTCTACACGTGGCAGTTGGGCGATACGATGGCCGGGGTTGCCACAGCCAACGGTATGTCGGTGGCAGAACTTATTCGCTTAAATCCTGCGTTCGTTGAAGGGGTTAAGGTGGGGCAATCCATTGTGATTCGCCGCGCCGAGCCGCACGTGCGCGTGCTGGTATCGGGGCAGGTGCAATACGAAGCGGAAATTCCCTACACCGTGCGTCGCGTGGCCGATGCCTCGATGTATGAGGGGCGCGAGAAGGTGCGCAAGCAAGGCAAAAACGGGAAAAGCTTGGTAACGGCGGTCGTTACGTATTTAGACGGCAAGGTACAATCGAGTATGATCACCGAGCAAAAGGTGCTGGAAGAGCCCGTGGAGCAAGTGGTTGCTTACGGCACGAAAAAGAAAGCAAACAAGCTGCGCAGCCTTGCGTGGCCCGTGCCCTCGTACCGTATGATCACGGATTATTTCAGCATGGCTTCGGGTAATCGTCACCGCGGCATTGATATTGCGGGGCATAACATTGAAGGCAAGAATATCGTGGCGGCCGACGACGGCACGGTGATCGTGTCGGCCTATCGCAAGGGCACGTCGTATTGGTCGTACGGTGAATATATCGTTATCGATCACGGCGGCGGTTACCAAACGCTGTACGCTCACTGTGATGCGCGCTTTGTGAAAGAGGGCGACACGGTGAAGAAGGGGCAGGTTATAGCCTCGGTGGGTAACACCGGCCGAAGCACCGGACCGCACCTGCATTTTGAGGTGACGGTGAACGGGCGTAACGTGAACCCGCTGGATTATTTTTAACGGAGGCGGCTTATGCAACGAACGATTCGGGTTGGCGGGACATACCGCCATTTTAAGGGAAATTCTTATGAAGTTATTGCCGTGGCGCGTCACAGTGAAACGCTGGAGGAGCTGGTGGTATACCGTGCTTTATACGGCGAGGGTGACGTGTGGGTGCGTCCTCTGCCCGAATTTTTGGATACGGTCACACGGGACGGGCGCACGCAATTCCGTTTTGAAGAAATTAACGGTTGAGTATTGCCGTGATGAACGGTTCGTGGTATACTAAAGGTTGGATTTAAAAACGGACGGGATGAAATAACGATGGCAAAGCAAGAAAAGTTAAGAAACATAGCAATTATCGCGCACGTTGACCACGGCAAAACAACGCTGGTGGATCAAATGCTGCGCCAAAGCGGCATTTTCCGTGTAAACGAGCAGGTGGCGGAACGCGTGATGGATTCCAACGATTTGGAAAAGGAACGCGGTATCACCATTCTTTCCAAAAATACCGCCGTAATGTATCGTGACACCAAGATCAATATTGTGGATACCCCCGGCCACGCCGATTTCGGCGGCGAGGTGGAGCGCATTTTAATGATGGTGGACGGCGTTTTGCTGTTGGTAGATGCATTTGAGGGCTGTATGCCGCAAACGCGCTTCGTGCTTAAGAAAGCACTTGGCCTCGGCAAGCGCCCCGTGGTGGTTATCAATAAGATCGATCGTGACGGCGCTCGTCCCGACGAAGTGATCGACGAGCTGTTAGATTTGTTTATCGAGCTGGGTGCCGATGAAGATCAGCTGGAATTCCCCGTGATCTATGCCTCGGGGCGTGATGGCTACGCTTCAACGGACGCCTCGGTGCGTGAAGGCACGATGGAGCCGTTGTTCGAGGCTATTTTGGAGCACGTACCTGCACCCGAGGGTGATACCGAAGCGCCGCTTCAAATTTTATTTTCCAATATCGATTACGATGATTATGTAGGCCGCGTGGGCGTCGGCCGTGTGGAACGCGGCACCGTGCGCAATGGTCAAGCGGTTACGCTGTGCCGTGAAGACGGCAGCACGCAAAACTGCCGCATCGGCAAGCTGTATCAGTTTGAAGGTCTGCACCGTGTGGAATACGAATCGGCTTCGGTGGGTGATCTGATTGCCGTAACCGGCATTACAGATCTCAACATCGGTGAAACGGTGTGCGATCCCACGTGTGTGGAGCCGTTGCCGTTCGTGCATATTGACGAGCCCACTATTTCGATGCTGTTTATGGTGAATAACAGCCCCTTTGCAGGGCGTGAGGGCAAATACGTGACGTCACGCAACCTGCGCGACCGTTTGTTCAAAGAAGTAGAAACCAACGTGAGTATGCGTGTGAAAGAAACCGATACCACGGATGCGTTTGAGGTGTCGGGGCGCGGCGAGCTGCATTTGTCGATTTTAATTGAAACGATGCGCCGTCAGGGCTACGAATTTGCAGTGAGCCGTCCGCAAGTAATTTACAAGCAGGGCGAAAACGGCGAATTGCTGGAACCGATGGAGCTGCTGATGATTGAGGTGCCCGAAAACTACGTGGGTGCCGTAATGGAGAAGCTGGGTTCTCGCAAGGCCGAGATCGTGAATATGGGCACGCGCGAAACGGGTGCCAGTCATTTGGAGTTCCGTATTCCGTCACGTGGGCTGATGGGGTATCGTCAGCAATTCTTAACCGATACCAACGGCAACGGAATTATGAACAGCGTGTTCGACGGCTACGAGCCGTATAAGGGAGATATTCCGCAGCGTGTGCAAGGCTCGCTCGTGGTATTCGAAACGGGCGAAACCAGCAGCTACGGTCTGTTTAACGCGCAAGACCGCGGTGCCTTATTCGTGGGGCCTGCCGTGTCGGTATATGAGGGTATGATCGTGGGGCAATCGCCCAAAAACGAGGATATCGTGGTAAACGTGTGCAAAAAGAAGCACGTAACGAATATGCGTGCTTCGGGTTCAGACGAAGCGCTGCGTTTAACACCGCCCACCGTGCTGTCACTGGAACAGTCGCTGGAGTTTATTAACGATGACGAGCTTGTAGAAGTAACGCCGTTGAGTATCCGTTTGCGTAAACGGATATTATCCCGCGAATTGCGTATGAAGGAAGCGGCGAAGAAGAAAGCGTGATGAGCCGCGTGACGCGCCCGTTTTGGGTGATGGGGCTCACCGCGGCGGCGGTATGCTTGGCAGCGGCGTTTTTGCCGTTTGCGTGGCTGCCGTACGTGGCAGCCGCCACCTTGGCGGCACTGGTTCTTGTGCTGTCGGTTCCTGTGTGGCGTGCCAACCGAGCAGCGGTGCTGGTGCTCGTGACGGTATTGCTTGCTGTGGGATGGTTTTTTCGCTGCGATGCATTGAAATACCGTCCTTTGGAAGAAAAGGCCGAATCCACCGCCGTGCTGTGCGCTTCGGTGGAGCTTTCCTTCGGAGAGCCGATCTTAACCGTCCTTCACGGCGATCTGCCTAAAGGGACACGGTTGTATTTAAGAAACGTTCCGCTTAACGTTTCATTAGACGATCACGAACT
>JAZQTE010000427.1:0-4896 GCA_045630505.1 Acutalibacteraceae bacterium
GCACCCAGCAAGCCGTACAGCAACCCGAACAGCTCAAGCTCGTGCGCTTGTTCATCCGATGAGGCGGCCGTAACGGCGTCCACCGCCTGCAACACGCCGTGATGCACGGTTTTTACACTGAACACGCTGTCGCCGTTTTCCAGCGGCTTCAGCCACGGGGCGGCGGCGCGGTGCGCAAGGGGCGCCGTATCGAACATAACCACGTCGTAGGTGACACCGCTTACGCCTGCCACACCGCGGTGCAGCAAGCGTGGCGAGATCACCGATACCTCGCCTGCCGAAACGGTGGTTTGCTCGTCGCCGCAAAAGAGGGTGAAGTCCCCCTCTACTACGCGGTGCAGTTCCACACGGTCGTGCCAATGCAGCGAGAAGACGAGTTCGCCTGCCGACGCCGTAACACGAAAGCATTTCACGGGGACGTTGCCGTATACCACGGGTGTGAGTTCCTTTTGGCTGATAAGTCGCACGGGAGCACCTCTCTAAAAGTCAAAAATTTACAAGTAAATGTCAAAAAAGCCGTTGGTATTTCGCTATCAATATGGTATCATACGATTAGCAAGTATGCAACCGTTTAGGAGGGATTTTATGAAAATCGGCGTAAAAATCATTTTCAGCGACGAGAAAACACTGGAAGAAAAGTTTGCCAACCTGCAAAAATATGGGTTTGACAACTGTCAACTGGATTCGTGGGTGCCGCAGCTGTGGACCGACGAGAATGCCAATCTCATCAATTCCTTATGTCAAAAATACAATATTACCATCTCGGCCTTTTGGTGCGGCTGGGAGGGCCCGTGCGTGTGGAATTTCTACGACGGCCCCCTCACCATCGGCTTGGTGCCTGCCGAATACCGCCAAGAGCGCTTCAAAACGATGAAGGCCGGTGCGGATTTTGCGAAAAAGCTGGGCGTGAGTGACGTGGTGACGCACATGGGCTTTATTCCCGAGGATCCCAACGATGCAAACTTTAACGCCTTCTGCGCCGTGGTGCGCAGCTTGGCCGAGTATATGAAGAAGAACGGCCAGTATCTGTTGTTTGAAACCGGCCAAGAAACCCCCACGGCGATGCTGCGCTGCTTTGAGAAGGTGGGCACGGATAACTTGGGTGTTAACCTGGATACTGCCAACCTCATTTTGTACGGCAAGGCCAATCCCGTGGATGCGCTGGACGTATTTGGCAAGTACGTGCGTAACCTGCACGCCAAGGACGGTTGCTATCCCACCGACGGCCATTCGCTGGGCTGCGAGAAGCGCATCGGTGAGGGTAAGGTGGATTTCCGCGGCGTGATCGAAGGATTGCATCGGTTGGGCTACGAGGGCTACGTGACCATTGAACGTGAAATCGAAGGCGAGCAACAAATTGCGGATATTTTGCACGCCAAGGACTATTTGGGCGCGATCATTCGCGACGTGTGCGGAGGTTGATGGATATGTTAAAGGTTGGTTTGGTGGGCGTTGGCGGTATCAGCGGCGCGCATATTGCGGCGTGGAAAAAGGTGGAAAATGCCGAGCTGGTGGCGCTTTGCGATATTCGCCCTGCCCAGATGGACAAATACGAAGACGTGCGCAAATACACGGATTTTGAAGAAATGCTGAACGCGGAAGAACTGGATATCGTGGATATTTGTTTGCCCACGTTTCTGCACGTGGAGTATGCCATTAAATCACTTTCGCGCGGGATCAACACGATTTGCGAAAAGCCCATCTCCTTAAAGAAGGAGGACGTGGCGCGCGTGTATGGTGTGGCCGCCGAAAACGGAGCGAAATTTATGGTGGCGCAGGTGCTGCGCTTTTGGCCCGAGTTTGAACTGGTGCATAAGTTCTGTAAAGACGGCACCTACGGACGGCTGCTTTCGGGCACGATGATGCGCCTCGGCAACTGCCCCGACTGGACGTGGAACGATTGGATGAAGGACGAAGCATTGAGCGGCTTGGTGCCGTTTGATCTGCATATTCACGATGCAGATTTCCTTGTGTACACGTTTGGTAAGCCGCAAAAGGTTACCTCTCGCCGTTCCAAACGCCCCGAGCAGGATCACATTGCCATTACATACGATTTCGACGGCTTCTATATTACCGCTGAATCCTCGTGGTACGCGGCTCCGTATCCGTTCCTCGGTGAATTCCGTTTTCAGTTTGAAAACGCAGTGGTGGCCTACGAGCACGGCACGGTGACGATCTACGAGCGCGGCGGTAAGATCTTGAAGCAATCTGCCGATGCCGAAGGCGATACGGGCAGCATTAACCTTCCGCAAAGCGACGCCTTCTGCGTGGAGCTTTCGTATTTTGCCGACTGCGTAGAAAAGGAGCTGCCCGTAAATAAGGTGCAGCCGCAAGAGCTGGAAGCCGTGATCGATATTTTGAGCAGCCTGTAAAAAATTTTTTGAAAACCTCTTGACTTTATCAAGGTAAAGTGATACGATATGCCATATTAAATGCGCTTGAGCAGGAATAAGTAAGCGTTGACTCACGCTCTCAGAGAATTGTCGGTTGGTGCAAGACAACGAGATGAGCGGCGCCGAATACCTCCTGCGAGCAGTGTACCGAACGAAACGCTGTTTCCGGTAGGCTACAACGGGTGTTCCCGTTACAGAACGAGGGTGTTGATAGACACTCTGTAAGGCCGCGCTTGTGAGGGTGCGGTAAACTGAGGTGGTACCACGGGTTTGTTTTCTCGTCCTCTGTGTTCGTTTGGGCACAGAGGATTTTTTCATTTTCTTGGAGGTAAAACGTATGACGACCGCACAGCTGTACACCGTGATCGCTTTGTGCGCCTATGCCTTTATTATGATGCTGGTGGGCGTGTTTAGCTGCGGAAAATCCAACACACTGGATAAGTTTCTCATCGGTGGGCGCAATATTGGCCCGTGGATGACGGCCTTTTCCTACGGTACTACGTATTTTTCGGCGGTGGTATTCGTGGGCTATGCGGGGCAACACGGTTGGAATATCGGTATCGGCTGCGTATGGATCGGCGTTGGCAACGCTATACTCGGCTGCTTGCTTTCGTGGCTGCTGCTCGCCAATCGCACACGGAAGATGACCAAGCATTTGGGAACCAAAACGATGCCCGAATTTTTTGAAAAACGGTATGACTCCAAGGCGATGAAGCTGCTTGCCGCCCTGGTGATCTTTGTGTTTTTACTCCCCTACTCTGCCGCCGTGTACAAGGGGCTGGGTTCGCTGTTTAGCGCCGTATTTCCTGCCGTGCCCACGTGGGTATGGATGCTGATGATCGCGTGCCTCGCGGCGGTATATCTGGTGGCAGGCGGCTACGTGGCCACCGCGTATACCGATCTTATCCAAGGCACCGTTATGCTGGTGGGCATCGTGTGCTTGGTGGCGGCAATGCTGAACCACGAAAACGTGGGCGGCGTGGCCGGCTTGTTTGAAAATCTGGCGGCGTACGTTCCCAAGCCGAACGATCCGCATCCCGTAACGGGGGCACAGCTGACCTCGGTTTTCGGCGGTTCTTCGTTTAAATTCTTGTGCTATAACATTTTGCTCACCAGCTTCGGCACGTGGGGCTTGCCGCAGATGATCGGTAAATTCTACGCTGTCAAGGACACCTCCGCCATTAAACGCGGCACGGTGATCTCCACCGTTTTCTGCTTGGTGATCGGCTGCGGCGCCTATTTGGTGGGCTGCACCTCGCGCCTTATTTTAAACGGCCAATTGCCCGAAGGCGGCATCGACGCCGTGATCCCCACGCTGCTCACCGGCGCACTGGGCACCAATACCTTTGGGCTGATTCTGCTGGCGGTGATCATGGTGCTGCTGCTTTCGGCCTCGATGTCCACGCTGGAGGCGGTGGTGCTCACCTCCTCCTCGGCCGTGGCAGTAGATCTCATTCCCATGCTGCGCAAAAAGCCCTTCACCGCCAACGGACAAATGCTGCTCACACGGCTGTTATGCCTCGCCTTCGTGGTTTGCTCGTTTGTTTTCGCCACGCAAAATATTCCGATCATCGTGAATCTGATGTCGTTTTCGTGGGGCGTCGTTTCGGGCTGCTTCATCGGCCCGTACCTGTGGGGGCTGTTCTCCAAAAAGACCACCAAGGCAGGGGCGCTGGCAGGAATGCTGGCAGGGCTTGCCACGGTGGGTATTGCCACGCTGATAATTTCGCTTTCGCAGGACTTTTCTGCGGCCGCTGCGGCGTCACCGCAGATGGGTGTGGCGGCGATGGCGGTATCGCTTGTCACCGTGCCGCTGGTGAGCGCTTTCACAAAGAACAAAGACGAAGAGCGCGTAAACGCCATCTTCGCCTGCTATACCGAAAAGTAAAAAAGCCCTTCGGGGCTTTTTTTGTTGCAGTATTCAGTAGGATGCGGTATACTATACTCAAGGAGGCGATTTTATGTATTGTGCAAAAGACGATCGCTATGAGAAAACAGCATATAATCCGTGCGGAGAAAGCGGCTTAAAGCTGCCTGCCGTATCGCTGGGGCTGTGGCATAATTTCGGTGACACGGGCTGCTTTGAAACGATGCGCCAAATGTGCTTCACGGCGTTTGATAACGGCATCACGCATTTTGATATTGCCAACAACTACGGACCGCAGGCAGGCAGCGCCGAGCGGAATTTCGGGCGTATTCTGCGCGAGGATATGCGTGCTTGGCGCGATGAAATGATCATCAGCACCAAGGCAGGCTATTATATGTGGCCCGGCCCCTACGGCGACCGCGGCAGCCGCAAGTATTTGATGGCGAGCATCGACCAAAGCCTGCAACGGCTGGGGCTGGATTACGTGGATATCTTCTATCACCACCGTATGGACCCCGAAACACCGCTGTACGAAACGATGTGGGCGCTGAACGATATTGTGAAAAGCGGCAAGGCGCTGTATATCGGCCTTTCCAATTACAACGGCGAAACGAAAGTCGGAGGCCCAAGCGGTCT
>JAZQTE010000428.1:0-3803 GCA_045630505.1 Acutalibacteraceae bacterium
ACCTGGGCGGCGGTACGTTCGACGTTTCCATCATCGAGATGGGCGACGGCGTGCAGGAAGTTTTGGCTACCGCGGGTAACAACCGTTTGGGCGGCGACGATTTCGACCAAAAGATCGTGAACTGGTTGGTAGACGGCTTTAAGAAAGAAACGGGTGTCGATCTGTCGGCGGATAAAATGGCGGTACAGCGTTTGCGTGAAGCGGCTGAAAAAGCCAAGATCGAGCTTTCCGGCGGTATGACCTCCAACATCAACCTGCCCTTCATTACGGCAGATGCTACCGGCCCGAAGCATTTGGATATGACGTTGTCGCGTGCCGATTTCAACCGCTTGACCGCCGATTTGGTGGAAGCGACCATGGGCCCCGTGCGTCAGGCGCTGTCGGATAGTGGCTTGTCGGCCTCGCAGATCGACAAAGTGCTGTTGGTTGGTGGTTCTACCCGTATCCCTGCCGTTCAGGAAGCGGTGCAGAAATTTATGGGTAAAGAGCCGTTTAAGGGTATCAACCCCGATGAATGCGTGGCTATGGGTGCAGCGCTGCAGGCAGGCGTGCTCGGCGGCGAGGTTACGGGCCTGCTGCTGCTCGACGTTACTCCGCTGTCGCTCGGCGTGGAAACGATGGGCGGCGTAATGACGCGCGTCATCGAACGCAACACCACCATTCCCACCAAAAAATCGCAGATCTTCTCCACGGCGATGGATAACCAGCCGTCGGTTGAGGTTCACGTGCTGCAGGGTGAACGTGAGTTTGCCCGTGATAACAAAACGCTGGGTATGTTCCATCTCGACGGCATTGCTCCTGCACGCCGCGGTGTGCCGCAGATCGAAGTGACGTTTGATATTGACGCCAACGGCATCGTCAACGTCAGCGCCAAGGATCTGGGTACGGGTAAGGAACAGAATATCACCATCACCGCCAGCACCAATATGTCGAAGGAAGACGTGGAAAAAGCGGTGCAGGAAGCCGAACAATATGCGGCCGAGGATAAGAAACGCCGCGAAGAAGTGGAACTGCGCAACGGTGCCGATCAAGCGGTTTACCAGTGCGAAAAGACCATGGAAGAGCTTGGCGACAAGCTGGAAGAAGCCGATAAGACCGAGCTGCAAGCTCGTATCGATGCGCTGAAGGAAGCGCTCAAGGGCGAGGATATCGAAGCCATCAAGGCGGCGCAGGACGAGCTGATGAAGAAATTCTACGAGGTATCGGAGAAAATCTACAAGGCCTCCAATCCCAACGGCGAGCCGCCCGTGGGTGGTAACGGTGAGCAACCGCCCGAGGACGGTTACTACAACGGCAACGTACAGGAATAACGAGAAACGGGGCGAGCACGGCTCGCCCCTTTCCGAGTTTTAACAACAACGAACGGTTAGGGCGAAACTATGGCAGAACAAAAACGCGACTATTACGAGGTGCTTGGCGTACAGAAGGGCGCTTCGGATGACGAAATCAAAAAAGGGTATCGCCGTATGGCGAAGCAATATCACCCCGACTTACACCCCGGCGACGCCGAGGCAGAGGCCAAGTTTAAAGAGGTAAACGAGGCGTACGAGGTGTTGTCGGATGCGCAAAAGAAGGCGCGGTACGATCAATTTGGCCACGCAGGAGTCGATCCCAATTTCGGTGCCGGTGGTGGCGCCGGTGGCTGGGGCGGTGCCGGTGGCTGGGATATGGGTGACATCGATTTAGGCGATATTTTCTCGTCGTTCTTCGGTGGCGGCGGTCAGCGCCGTTCCAATCCCAACGCGCCTCGCCGCGGCAGTGATGTGGAAACCTCGGTGGTGATTGCTTTTGAAGAAGCCGCCGCGGGCTGCAAAAAGCAAGTGAAGATCAACGTGGTGGAGCCTTGCCGCACGTGCGGCGGCAGCGGTGCCGCCAAGGGCACGTCTGCCACCACGTGTCCCGTATGCCGCGGAACGGGGCAGGAAACCCGTCAGCAGCGCACACCGTTCGGTGTGATGCAAACGCAAACGGTTTGCTCGCGTTGCCGCGGTAAGGGCAAGATCATCGAAAAGCCGTGTACCGATTGTAACGGTGTGGGGCAGGTGCGTGTCAGCAGCACGGTGGGTATCAATATTCCTGCCGGTATTGCCGACGGCCAAGTAATGACGGTGCCCGGCAAGGGTAACAGTGGTGTTAACGGTGGCCCTGCAGGCGATCTGCAGGTGGAGATCCACGTGCGTCCGCACCCTATCTTTGAACGGGATCGTTACGATATTTGGTGCGAGCTGCCGCTTACGTTCACACAGCTCACGCTGGGATCGGAAATTGAAATCCCCACGCTGAACGGCAAAGAAAAATACACCGTGCGCGAGGGTACGCAGCCCGGTGATGTGATCACGCTGAAAGGGAAGGGGATCCCCTTCCTGCAGCGTCGCGGGCAGGGTGATCTGCACGCCCGTGTGACGGTGGAGGTGCCCAAGGGCTTAAATGCGAAGCAGCGCGAGCTGCTGCAAGCGTTTGAGGATTCGCTGGGCGAACGCAATTACGAAAAGCGAAAAAGCTTTTTCAGTAAGGTAAAAGATATTTTTAGTTGATTTTACGACGCACAGTTGGTATACTGAAAAAAGAAGAGAGGTGTCGCCTTTGAAAATCAGTAAAAATATGGGACAATGGATCGGCCTTTTTTTAACGGGTGTGTGTCTTATCGTTTTTTATAAGATCGTAGCCAATCTCGGTGCCATCGGCGGAGTGCTTGGGAAACTGTTTACCATTCTCACACCGTTTGTGGTGGGCTTTGCCATTGCCTTTTTGCTGTATGGCCCCGTAAAACGGTTCGACGAACTCTTCCGCCGCTGTAAATGGAAATGGGTGCAGCGCATTGCGCGTCCCACGGCGGTGTTTATCGTATACGTTTTGGCACTTCTGTTGCTTGCGCTTATTGTGTACGCTATCATTCCTGCCGCTACAACGGCTATCAGCGATTTTGCGCAGAAGCTGCCCACTTATTCCAAAAAAGTGATTGCCGTGGCGCAAGAACTTACGGCCGAAGGCGGTTGGCTTGCCAAGCTCGGTTTGGTGGATAAGGTGGAGGAACTGTATACCAACCTGCAAACCTTCCTCACCACGGGGCTGCAAGAATTCCTAACGGCCGACCGTGTGATGGGCTACCTCGGCAGCGTGGTGCGTTTCGCTTCGTCATTGCTGGAGGTGTTGATGGCCTTCATCGTTTCGGTGTATATGCTTATCAGCAAGGAAGCTCTTATGCGTGCGGTGCGCTCGGTCTTTTCGCTTATCTTCAATTCCAAAACGATGGATTCCATTTCCACCTATTTGGGGAAGACGGCAAAAATTTTCTACAACTATTTCTACAGTCAAGCCATCGATGCGTTGGTGGTGGCGGTGCTGGCAACCATTGGTTTCCTGCTTGCCCGTATGCCGTATGCCCCCGTTCTCGGCTTACTGCTCGGCATTATGAATATGATTCCGTATTTCGGTGCTCTCATCGGCGGTATCGTTTGTGTGCTGGTGGCACTCCTTTCGGGTAACTTCTACGGCGCCTTGTTTGTGGCGATCTATATTTTGGTAATGCAGCAGGTCGATGCCAACATCATTCAACCCCGTATCGTGGGGCAAACGGTGGGACTGCGTCCCATCTACGTGCTGCTTGGCATCACGGTAGGTGGCGGCTTGTACGGCTTCTGGGGCATTTTCCTCGGTGTGCCGGTTATGGCTGTCGTTCAAATGCTGCTCACGGATTATATTGCCTATCGCGAAAATAAAAAGCTCACAAAACCGAATTCATAAAGAAAAGGCCGACGGTTGAGGCACCCTCCGTAAGGAAGGTGCCTCAATGATATCCGTTC
>JAZQTE010000429.1:0-4553 GCA_045630505.1 Acutalibacteraceae bacterium
CGCCCAAATGGCCGCACCTCTTGGCGCTTCGTTTGCTTATTGATTGCGGCGACGGTATTCGCCGGGGGAGATTTTATATTGCTTTTTAAAGGCGCGGCAGAAGTTGGCGGTGTCGGCAAAGCCTAATTGCTCGGCGATATCCGCCAAGGTGCGCGGCTCACGCAGCATTTCCACTGCCTTTTCAAAACGGCGGCGGTTGTAATATTGCCGCAGGGTGGAGCCCATGGTGGATGAAAACAGACGCGACAGATAGCTGTAGCTGTAACCTAGCTCCTCACCCATTTGTTGCAGAGCAATGATCGAGGTAAGATTGTGATCGATATACCGAATCATCTCGTAGATGAGCGGGTTGGTTTTATCCAACGTAATAAGATCGGTGTATCGCACGCGAGGGGTTTGGTAAAAGCTGCGATAGGTGTTCAGCACGACCTGCAGCAGATAGGCACCGCACAGCTCGGTTGAGAGATTTTGTGGAGAGTACACCTCGCTGAGCGCGGCCGAAAGCGCTTCGTAGGTGTTGTACAAATCATCGGTCATACATGCGTTCGGTTTTTCAAAAAAATCTGCCACCGCAGCGTATTTGGGGTAATCGGGATGGTTTTTATTGAACGTAAATCCGATACACAGAAAACGCAGCGGACGGTTGGCGGATGACCGAATAGAGTGCATATCCTCTTTGCTGAGTACAAAAAGCTTGCCGGCCGATACGGGATAATCCTTACCGTTGCGTTGGAACGTGCCTTCACCCTCAACGATACATGAGATTTCATAGCACCATTGGCGGTGAGGAAGCACCTCGTAGTCGGAGGAGCTGGCCAAGTCACTGATCTGATAAACGTTGAGAACGCCGAGCATCAGCGGCGAGTGAGCGTAATTCATTTGTACGTGGTATCGTTTTTTGTCGACTTCCATAGCCTCCATACAGCTCACTCCTTTCGGCTCTATCATAAATCGTCCTGCTTAAATTGTCAATTTTTTTTGAAAAATAGGTAAAAAAAAGACAACTAAAACGCAAAAGCAGGGAATTTTCTCACCAATAAAATTTTGTTATACTCAATACATAACCTTAATAAAAGAAAGGGCGGAACAAACGATGAAACCTGTAGTAGTAGCGGTGATCGGATGCGGTTGTATTGCCAACTTGGCCCACATCCCGTCGTATGTCAAAAACGAGAATGCGGTCGTTAAATATTTTTGCGACATTATTCCCGAACGTGCCGAAAAAGCGGTCGCGGAGTACGGTTGCGGTACGGCTATTACGGACTACCGTGTAATTTTGGAGGATCCCGAAGTGGAAGCGGTGTCGGTGTGTACCCCCAACAACGTACATAAAGAGATCACGGTTGCTTGCCTGAAGGCAGGCAAGCACGTGCTGTGCGAGAAGCCGGCGGCGCGCGTGTACAGCGAGGCGCTGGAAATGCAAGAGGCGCAGCGCGAAAGCGGCAAGATCCTCAATATCGGCGTGGTAAACCGCTTTAACGATGCGGTGAACCGCATTCGCAAGTACATTCAAAGCGGCGAGCTGGGCGATATTTTGCAGGCCTACGTAAGCTTCCGTTGCCATCGCAACATTCCCGGCTTGGGCGGTGCGTTTACCACCAAAGCCATTGCAGGCGGCGGCGTGCTGATCGACTGGGGCGTGCATTTCCTCGATATCGTTATGTATTGCTGCGGCGATCCGAAGCCTCTCACCGTAAGTGCCGAAACCTTCTCCAAACTGGGCTGCGATATTGCCGGCTACACCTACAAGGATATGTGGGCCGGCCCCCCGAAGCTGGACGGCACCTACGACGTGGAAGAAATGATTACGGGGCTTATCCGTACCGAAGGTCCCACCATCACGCTTAACGGAGCGTGGGCGCAAAACATTTTCGAAAACGAAATGTATATTGATTTCATTGGTGACAAAGCCGGTATCCGCCTGCAATACGGCGGCGATTTCACGGTGTATAAAGCAGAGCACGGCTCCTTGGTGAAATACACCCCCGAATACAACACGCGTAACCATTTTGAAAACGAGATCGATGCATTTGTGGAATGCGTGCGCAGCGGCGAACGCCTGCCCAGCCATATCGATACCGCCATTATCACCGCTAAGATGATGCAGGCGCTGTACGATTCGGCCGATGCTCACCGCGAGATCGCGTTGGAGGATTAATTATGAAAATCGGTTTTATTGATTATTTTTTGGACGAGTGGCACGCAAACAACTATCCTGCGTGGATCAAAGCTCATTCCAACGGTGAAATGGAAGTGGCGTATGCCTACGGGAAAATCGCTTCTCCCCACAGCGGAATGACGAGCGCGGAATGGTGTCGTGAACACGGCGTGCAGCTTTGCGAGAGCATTGCCGAGGTTGTGGAAAAGAGTGACGCACTGGTGGTACTTTCGCCCGATAATTGCGAAATGCACGAGGAGCTGTGTCAGCTGCCCTTCGCTTCGGGCAAGCCCACGTTTGTGGATAAAACGTTTTCGCCCGATCTGGCCACCGCTAAACGCTTGTTTGCGTTGGCTGAAGCCAACGGCACTCCCTGCTACACCACGTCGTCGCTTCGGTATGCCGAGGAATATGCAAACGTGAAGCCCGAGGGGATCTCGTCCGTTTGCTGCTGGGGCAGCGGCGACGTTGACGGCTACTCCGTGCATATGCTGGAGCCGCTGATGATGCTGATGAAGGCTCCTGCAGAAAAGGTGCTTATCACCAAAACCGAGGGATGGTATCAGCTCCTTATCGCCTTTGCCGACGGCCGCCGTGCGAGCATTGCAGGCTGGAAGCCGTGGGCGTCGTATAAAACCAACGTTAAATATCCCGAGGAATGCGTGGAGATTTCCGTGGAATCCGATTTCTTCCAGCCCTTTATTGCGGCACTTGTAAAATTCTTCGGTGATCGCATTGTGCCCGTTGCACACGAAGAAACACTGGCGATCATGGCGGTGCGCGACGCCGCTATGCAAGCCTTGAACACCCCCGAAACGTGGGTGGCCGTGCCTCGCTAAACGGCGGTTGACAGATCTTGTCTTTTTGGATATCAAGAAATGACAAGGCAAGGTTAAAAAAAGGGATTCCCTTTTTGGGGGAAATAGTGCATAATGTAACCGATTAAGGGAAGGAGAGTGACGGAAAAATGGTGAAGAAGCTTAATTCGGTGCTGTTGCGCCGTCGAGCGCAAAGCGCGGGTGTTTTGCTGGTGAGAACGCTGTTCTTGCTTGGCCTTTGCTATTTGTTTTTGTTTCCCATTTTCTATTTGTTATTGGCGGCGTTTTCCGATCCGGAATCGCTCAGCAATCCCAATGTGATTTGGATCCCGCTGGAATGGACGCTCGACAACTTTGAATACGCCATTGCCAAGCTGAATTTTTGGCAATCGGCAGGGCTTAGTATGGTACACGCCGTGGGCGGCACGTTGGCCTCACTGATCTCTTGCTCCTTGGTTGGCTACGGTTTGGCACGCTACAACTTTGCGGAAAAGGGCATTGTGTTTATGTGCGTGGTGCTCACCATCATCGTTCCTCCGCAAACCATGCTCATTACCCAGTATTTGCAATACAAAGATTTTCTCGGTACGGGTATCAGCTTGCTGGACACACCGTGGGTGCTTATTCTCCCTGCGTTCTTTGGTGCCGGCTTGCGTAACGGCTTATTTATCTTCATCTTCCGTCAGTTCTTCCTTGGCCTTCCGAAAGACTTGGAAGAAGCGGCGTGGGTGGATGGCTGTAATCCGCTTCGCACCTTCATCAGCATCATTCTCCCGAGCTCGGGCCCCGGCATCGTTACGGTTACGCTGTTTTCGTTCGTGTGGCATTGGAACGACTACTATTACTCCGCGATGCTGTATACCACAAAGCTGAAGGCCTTGGTTCCGATGATGGAATCCATCAACGCTTCGCTGGGTGCGGATATGGCTTCGGGCGGTGCCACCGAAGAAGTGTTGTCGCTGCGCGGTATCATTTCGTCGGCCGGCTTGCTCACTATCGTGGTACCCTTGGTGCTGTACCTCATTTTGCAGCGTCACTTTGTGGAAAGCATCGAACGTACCGGTATCGTAGGTTAATCACTAGGCAGCCTCTGCGGAGGCTGCTTTTTTCTTTACAAAAGCCGAAAAACCCGTTGAAAATATATTGACTTTACCGTGATAAAGTGGTAAAATACAAACCATCTTATGAAAACGGGAGGAGAACTCGTTGAACATTTGGGAATCGGCATCGGTGAAGCGGTTGTTTGAGATTATTACGCAGCTGGAAACCGAAGAAGAATGTCGTTTGTTTTTCGAAGACCTTTGCACCGTTCGCGAGGTGCAGGATATGGCGCAGCGGTTGGAGGTAGCCGAATTGCTGCGTGCACGCAAAAATTATCAGGAGATCTCGGCCACCACAGCGGTGAGCTCCGCTACCATCAGCCGTGTAAATCGCTGCTTGCTGTACGGGCATGGCGGTTACCGTATGGCTCTCGAAAAGAATGACGCGGAGGAGAAAAAATGAACACCTCGGTTGGATTGCAAGGCGAAGAAGTAACCGTAGCCGCGCTGCGTGCGCTGTACGAACGCTACGGTTAT
>JAZQTE010000430.1:0-1595 GCA_045630505.1 Acutalibacteraceae bacterium
CGCTATCACCGATGCTAAATCAGGGCTGCTGCTCGACACCTATGCCCTTCCCTATTTTCGAAACAACGAATTTGAAACGGGGTTACAAAAGGACTACGCTGCTCTCGTGAACGAGGTGGCTTTGGAATTCGGCGTTTCTGCCGATCCCTCGTATACACCACTGGACACACTGGCACAAAAGCCGACACGCGGTGACCGTTTAGGAATGATCGTTGCCGTTTTACTGCTGATTTTCTTGTTGTCTACTCCGTTTGGACGGCGTATTCTACTGTATTCCTTACTGTTTCGCGGCGGAAACACGAGCGGTTACCGTGGCGGTGGCGGTTCATTTGGCGGAGGCGGTGCCTCCAGAAATTTTTAAAGGTAGCGAATCGGCAGCGATTCGCTACCTTTTTTTAGGGAATATTGTTGAATTTTCACGTGATATATGGTATGCTGTTACGGTATGTTTTTTATGGAGTTGATTTCCGTGAAGCCTTATTACCGTATCGCGTGCCTGCTGCTGTCACTATTACTCTTCTTCAGTACGGCCGCTTGTACGAACAACACCTCGCCCACCACTGCTACCGAAGCAACCACAACGGTAACGACCACCGTACCGACAACGATACTTACAACCGTTACCACAACCACGACCACAACCGTTACCACAATCACGACCACGACCGCAGCAACAAAGGTGAACGCCGCTCCCTCTCCCACCAAGCCTGCCGCGGTGTTGGATCCTGCTTACGAACGGTTATTACTGGTGAATGCCACGCATACGTTAACCAAGGATTACGACAGCCAAGTGGAGCTTGTGGAGATTCCCAAGAAATACATCAACGGTAGCTTACGACAAATTGACAAACATATTTATCCTTATGTGGAAGCGATGATCGAGGCTGCCAAGCGTGACGGCGTAACCTTGTACGTGCGTTCGCCGTTTCGTTCGTATAACACGCAAACGACCTTATTTAACAACAAGGTGAATAACGTGATCAAAGCCGGTACACCCAAAGAGAATGCCGAGGCCGTGGCGGCACGTTCTGTGGCGCGCCCCGGCACCAGCGAGCATCAAACGGGGCTGGCAATTGATTTTAACACCGCATCGAGTAAATTCGAAAACACACCTGCTCACAAGTGGATGGTTAAAAACGCCGAGAACTACGGATTTATTTTGCGGTATCCGAAAGACAAGACGGATATCACGGGGATTATTTACGAGCCGTGGCATTGGCGGTTCGTTGGCATCAACACTGCCAAGGAAATTAACCGTTTGGGGTTAACGCTCGAAGAATACGTCGACCGCAGAAACGAGGAGTCACCGTTATGAAAGCACAGAAAATAAGCGAGCAGCTCTTTCGCGTAACGACACCGTACCAAGATATTTACACCACGGTGTACATTATCAAAACCGAAAAAGGCAACGTATTGTTTGATGCCGCCAGTTTCCCCGAGGACGTGCCGCTGTACATCGCCCCTGCTTTAGAGGAAGCGAACGTGGACACGGTAGACTATATTTTTATTTCGCATAATCATCGCGACCACGCCGGAGCGCTGAAGCAGCTGATGCAACGGTTTCCGACAGCGCAAATTCTTTCACGCTGTCCCAA
>JAZQTE010000431.1:0-2348 GCA_045630505.1 Acutalibacteraceae bacterium
CCCCTTGTGTAAAGGGGGGTGGCATTTGCAAAGCAAATGACGGGGGGATTGTAATGCAATCGAAGCATAACAAACGGTTAGTACCTTTTGCAAAGCAACTGCGAAAGGAAATGACAAAAGAGGAACGGCATCTGTGGTATGATTTTTTGCGGTCTTATCCCGTTCGATTTTCTCGTCAAAAAGTACTCGGGAAATATATAGCTGATTTTTATTGTGCCAAAGCAAGACTTGTTATTGAGCTTGACGGCTCTGAACATTATACCGATGAGGGAAAACAATATGACGAGGAAAGAACGGCTTTTCTTGAGGGATATGGATTGAAGGTCGTTCGGATTCTAAACACAGAAATACACAAAAATTTTCAAGGTGTTTGCGAATATATTGCTTGTTGTGTAGAACAATCCCTCAGTCAGCCTGACGGCTGACAGCTCCCCTACAGTGGGGGAATGGGATTGTGCGAATGGGGGGCAACCCCACCACCGCCTTACGGCGGTCCCCCTCCCCTTACACAGGGGAGGCGGGTGCGGTGCAATAAGATTGTGCGGATAACGAGGGTTTTGGTTTGTTCGGCGGGCGAAATATTTGCATATTTGGAAAGTTTTTGCAATTTTGGGCAAGTTTGGGCTTGCCAAAAGTGAAAAAGCACAGTATAATGGGCTTGATTGTTACGTTTTTAACAAACGCTGAAAGGGGAGATGGTACTTATGTTACGGCAGACATGGTTACGGCGAACGTGGGCGGCCATTTCTACCGAGGCGGCGGTTCACAACTACGGCGAGGTACGGCGAACGGTGGGCGATGCGTGTCGCATTATGGCGATCGTGAAGGCGGACGGCTACGGGCACGGAGCCGTGCCGATGGCCAAGGCGTTCGTGCAGGCGGGCGCTGAATGGCTGGGCGTTTCCAATCTTTGTGAAGCGATCGAGCTGCGCGAGGCAGGGTTATCCCGTCCGATCTTGATACTGGGGTACACGCCACCCTCCGAGGCCGGTGTGCTGGTGGAGCTGAACATTACGCAGACGGTGGCGGATTTTGAATACGCCGAGGATCTGGAAATGGCGGCCGCCGAGCTTGGCGTGAAGGTGCGCGTGCATATCAAGGCTGATACGGGGATGTCCCGTTTGGGGTTTGTGTATCACAGCAGCGCTGACGCAGGCGCGGTGGAGGATATTGCCGAAGCGTGTGCGATGCCGCATCTGATCGCGGAAGGGTTATTTACGCATTTTGCGCTGGCCGATGCCGAAAGCGAGGAACCGACCAGACGGCAATTTGCTCTCTTTAACGAGCTGACCGAGCGGTTGGCCGAGCGTTCGGTGACGTTTGCGATCCGTCATTGCTGCAACAGTGCGGCAACGGTGCGGTTTCCCGAAATGCATCTGGATATGGTGCGGCCGGGGCTGCTGCTTTACGGGTGTATGCCCGACGAAGGGCTGCCGCCGCTGGCGCTCATTCCTGCGATGACGCTTAAAACCGTGGTGGCGCAGGTGAAAACGGTGCCTGCCGGCACGCCGATCAGCTACGGGGCGACGGCGGTGACGACGTGCGAAACACGGCTGGCAACGGTGCCCGTGGGCTATGCCGACGGCTTGCCGCGTGCGGCGTCGAACACGGCGCGAATGATGTCGAAAAACGGCGAATTGCCGATACGCGGTCGCGTGTGTATGGATCAATGTATGCTCGATTGCACCGAGCATCCCGTGCAGGCAGGTGACGAGATCGTTTTGTTTGGGCCGACGATGCCGGTGGAACGGTTGGCGGCAGCGTCACAGACCATTTCGTATGAAATTTTGTGCCGTGTGGGGCAGCGTGTCCCACGCGTGTATTAAGGATAGGTGAAAAGCGATGGCAGAGTATATTCCTACCATATTAAAGCGCGAGATCGAAGTGGAATCCGTGGTGTCGGTACACTATTTGGAGCACGCGAAGAACTACGCCTTTAAGGGCGAATCACACGATTTCTGGGAACTGGTATACGTGGACAAGGGGCAGCTGTGCGAGGTGGCGGACGAGCTTTCCTACGAGCTGCTGCAAGGGCAAATGATCTTCCACAAGCCGAACGAGTACCATAACCTGATGGCCAACGGCACAGTGGCGCCCAACGTGGTGATCGTGTCGTTCGTGAGCCATTCGCCTGCCATGACCGCGTTTGAAAAAAAGGTGATGTACGCCACGCAGCAGCAGCGCAAGCTGTTGTCGCGCATTATTCAAGAGGCGCGGCAGGCGTTCTCTTGTCCGCTGGGTGATCCGCTGGTGCTGCAGCTGATGTGCGATGAAAACGCTCCCTTCGGCTCGCATGGGAGGGAAGCGCGGCAACAGGAGTAGTGGATCAGAAAAATCGTAAATGTCTG
>JAZQTE010000432.1:0-1503 GCA_045630505.1 Acutalibacteraceae bacterium
TTTCTTTTTCAATTGGATCTAACAGTACGGAGGGGACGCCACCTAAATTGGCCCCCAAAATATCGGTGAAAATTTGGTCGCCCACCGCCGCACATTCACGGCGCTTCAGCCCCATTCGACGGCAACCGCGCCAAAAGCCGATGGGCGAAGGCTTACACGACAGCGACGTGTGGCGTAAGCCGATCTTTTGAGCAAACGGAGCCACACGCCATTCCCACGAATTGGAAACCACGGTGAGCAAAATGCCGGCTTCCTGCATGGAACGAAGCCACGCCTCCACCTCGGCCGATAAATGCTGGCTACCGTGAGTGGTGAGGGTGTTATCAACGTCAAGCAATAAGCCGCGCACGCCGAGCTTCTTTAGATCTTCAAGGGTAATATCGGTGACACGGCGGCGATACAAAGTGGGATGCAGCAACGACATAACGAGCCTCCTTACAAACAAAAAACGGGCGCTTTACGCCCGTTTCCTGATTATTTGAACTTTCTCTTACGAGCAGCCTCGGACTTCTTCTTGCGACGCACGGACGGCTTTTCGTAGTGCTCACGCTTACGCACCTCGGCGAGGACGCCGGAGCGAGCGCAGGACTTCTTCCAACGGCGCAATGCGCTGTCCAGAGATTCGTTCTCTTTGACTTTGACCTCTGACATTCTTATTCCCTCCCTCCGCCTGATAGCAGGGGTTTTTAATTTGTAATCATAACGATACCAATTCAGTATACACTACAATACAGTTTCCGTCAAGACTTTTTTTGAAAATCTTACAGCGGCTTCACAACCAAATTCACCAGCTTGCGCGGAACATAGAGTTCTTTTACCAGCTGCTTGCCCTCCAATTCGGGAGCAACACGCTCTTGCGCCTTGGCAGCGGCAAGCACGGTGGCGGCATCATCTTCGGCTCCCACGGTGATGCGAGCACGGATCTTGCCGTTCACCTGCACGGCAATTTCCACCGTGTTATCCACGCATTTCGCAGGATCAAATTCCGGCCACGGCGTGTAGGCGAGTTCCTTTTCGTTGCCCAGCATTTCCCAAAGCTCTTCCGTCATATGAGGAGCAAACGGATTGAGCAGCTGCACCAGCACCATATATTCGGCACGAGTGGCACCGCCGTGAGCGTTAAACTCGTTCAGCAACGCCATCATAGCAGCAATAGCGGTATTGAATTTGAGCGTTTCAATATCCTCGCCCACCTTGCGGATGGTCTTGTGGATAGCACCTTCCAACTCGGCGCGGATGCCATCGCCCTCTACGAGGTTATCCGACAGCGCCCACACACGCTCCAAGAAGCGGCGAACACCGCGAATGCTGTCGCTCGACCACGGCGCGGCTTTCTCAAAGTCACCAATAAACATTTCGTACATACGCAGCGTATCGGCACCGTATTCGTTCACGATATCGTCGGGGTTAACGACGTTGCCGCGGGATTTGGACATTTTTTCGCCGTTCTCGCCCAAGATCATACCGTGGCTGGTACGCTTCGCATACGGCTCGGCCGTGGGA
>JAZQTE010000433.1:0-6320 GCA_045630505.1 Acutalibacteraceae bacterium
TGTCGCCACAAAGCGGTGTTTCGCACGTTGTTGAACGTGGGTGCCCCCGTATTGGCATTGGTGTTGCTTGCGCAAACGCTAATGTATTGGCATACAGCCCCGTTTGCCCTTTCTTGGGAACACGACGGCGAGCGAGTGGGGTACATTGCAGGGGAAAACGTGTATGCCAACGCCGTGGCAACGGTGAACGGAATGGTGATTGATGAGGAAAATACGTTTCACGTCGAGCATTATCCGCAGTTTACATTAACCGTGGCGAAGCCCGAAATGCTGATGGATGAGGAAGACGTACGCGACGTGTTGTTGAGCTGTGCCGGTGAGGCGTTAACGCAAACGACGGGCCTGTATGTTAACGGCGCATTTTATGGGGCGATCGCCTCGGAAGAGTTGGAAGCGCTGATGAAATCGGTGTTGAAGGAACACGAAAACCCAAAAGCTCACCACGTGGATTTCTTTGGCCAAATAGAAAAAAAGAATGGGTTATATCCCACGGCAGTTGTGAAAACGCGTGAGGAAATGCTGAATTTTCTGCGTATGCTTCCCGTTCAAAGCGTGAGATATGAAACCAAGACGGAAGCACTGGCCTACGCTACGGTGATTAAAGAAACCACGGCGCAGCCGCTTGGGTATCAAAAGATTCAAACGAAGGGTAAAAACGGGCGCCACCGCGTAACGGAGGAGATCATCACCTTGAACGGCAGGGAGCAGTATCGGTCGGTGGTATCGGCCGAGGTACTGAAAAAGCCCGTCGACCAAGTGGTGGTTGTAGGGGCGCAGAAATACACCGAGGATGCACAAGTCGGCGACGGCAAGGCAACGGGCAAGTTTGTGTGGCCGTTACCGTATACCAAAGTTATCTCGTCCCCGTTTGCCTCACGGTGGGGCTCGTTCCACGGTGCCATTGATATCGCAAACGGCAGCACCGACGGTAAACCCATCATCGCCTCCGACGGCGGCGTGGTGGTGGAAGCGGAATACCACAGCAGCTATGGCTACAACGTGCTCATTGACCACGGAAACGGCTTTAAGACGCGGTATGCGCATTGCAGCAAGCTGATGGTGGAGGAAGGCCAAAAGGTGGCACAAGGCGAATATATTGCCAACGTGGGTAACACGGGCTATTCTTTTGGCGCACACCTGCATTTCGAGGTGATAAAAAACGGCCAGCTGGTGGATCCCCTGGATTATGTAAAACGTTAAAAAACAAGCCCCAAGCGGTTGCTCGCTTGGGGCTTGTCTGTGTATATGGTTACGGGAGAATAACAGTGAATTCTTTATCCACGTACGCTTTGGCGGCACCAAAGCAATCACCGTACTCGGGTAGGCGGGAGGCGTTAACGGGGGAAAGCGGCAGCACACGGTGGTAGCAGACCTCGTGCATGGCGCCGCGGAAAATATCGATGAAGGCGGGGCCGAGTATATTGGGCGTTTTTCCGCCAATGAACACATCCATCGAGCCAAGCATACACAAGGTATTGCTGACAGCGGTAGCGGCCTTGCGCGCAATATCGCGGAAAAGCTCTGATACGTACGGATCGCCCACTTGCAGTGCAAGAGCTGCGGACTGCAAATCGGTAATATTGGTTTTTTCCTCGAGTGCTTCAAGGATAGATTTCGTGGAAATATACGTTTCCAAGATCTTGCCGTCGATAATCATGCTGCCGATCTCGCCTGAAATGCCGCAAGCACCGATAACGGATTGACCGTTCATCACAATACCCGAGCCGACACCGTCATCTAAATGGAGATACAGAAGATTACCGTCTTCTTGTTCACTTAACGATTTTTCGGCATAAGCAAGAAATACGGCGTTGTTACCTGCGAGTAGAGGAATGTTGTTAAACTTTGCACGCAGGATGTCGATGAAATCAGTGCTCAAATGCCAGCCCAATACGGAAGAGGCGTACATACGGGTGTTCTTGAGGAAGGCACCGTAAAACGCAAGGGTGAAGATGCGTACCTTTGTCATATCCAACAGCGTTAAACGGGACAAGCAGGTGGTGAATAAGTTAACGACAGATTCGCTGCTTGGTGTGATATAGCGATTCTTCTGCTTTTGAAGTTCGGCCGGATATGGCTCAAAAGCCTGCTCTACGATGTTGAATTTTAAATCGTAGAGAGTGCACAACAGACCGGTGGGGCGAAAGGCAAAGCTGGGGATCTGCAAGCCGATGGGATCCACCTCCAGCATAATGGGGCGACGCCCCGTGGGGGAGGATTGCCCAACACCCGTTTCCAATAAAATATGATTTTGTATGAGTTCCTCGGTGAGAACCGACACGGTGGACGGACTCAGCCCCGAAATCTTGGCAAGCTGTGCACGGGAAATACTGCCTGCCTTGGAAACAATGCTGAATAATTGCTTTGCGTTTGCTTCCTTCGTTATCAATTGGTTGCTGAGAGCACCGCGAGAGGGTAAGCCGAAATACCTCATAGTAACCTCCGTTTGTTCGACGCACCCATAAAAAACGCTTTAGTTTGTTCGGGCACGAGCTTTTTTGAAATGATATCATTTTAAGAGGTTCGTGTCAAGAAAAAAGTGTTACGCCGAAACGTAACACCTTTTCTTATTGCAGGGCATATTGTTTGGAATACCGTTCGTACGCCGCGTGGAATGCCGCATCGTCGGCTTTGATGGCACGCAGGTTTTCGTGGATCTTCATATCGTGGTGTGACATATCCAAAATACCGATAGCCACGTTGGAGCAGTGGTCGGAAACGCGTTCCAAGTCGGTGAGCAGATCGGCCCAGATAAAGCCGGCGTCGATGGTGCAATCTCCTTGCTGCAGACGAAGAATGTGCGCGGTACGCAGCGCTTCCTTCAAATCGTCGATCAATTCTTCAAGCGGGGAGATGGAGGCGATGGCGTTTGCGTCCAGTGTGGAGAAGGCGGCCAGCGTTTGCGTTAAGATCTCACGCACGGCGCCGAGCAACACGTTGAGTTCTTTTTTAGCAGGCTCCGAGAAAGAGATATCCTTGGCGCGCAGTTCCTCCACCGATTCCAAAATGTTAACGCCGTGGTCGGAGATGCGTTCAAAATCACCGATGGCTTTCAACAGCATAGCGGCTTCGGCGCTGACGATATCGCCGACGGTGCGTGAACTGAGCTTAACGAGATAGGAGCCGAGGATATCTTCGTAATGGTCGGAGGCTTCCTCGTTGGCGCGCACCGCTTCGGCACTCTCGGGTGTGTAGTCGTTCACGCAGTCCAGTGCATCATACAGCGTTTGCACGGCGTGCTCGGCCATTTCGGCTGCTACGGTGCGTGCGCGTTCCAAAGCAATGGCAGGGGTGGAAAGCAAGCGTTCGTCAAGCTCGGCCTTTTGCTCGGGTGCTTTATCCTCGGGAATGATAAACATAACCAGTTTTTCGAGCAAGCCGGACATCGGCATTAACACGGCGGTACACAGCAGGTTAAAAGCCGAGTGTGCAATGGCGATACCTGCCAGCGTGGCGGATTCGCCAAACAGGGCAGGGGAGAGCGTGGCTTTAACGATCCAGAACACGATGAGCCAGATGGCGGTACCGAGCACGTTGAACAGCAAGTGAACGAGAGCGGTGCGGCGAGCGTTTTTGTTGGCGCCGACACCCGAAAGAATTGCCGTGATACACGTACCGATGTTTTGCCCCATAATAATGGGGATCGCCGCACCGTAGGTAACTTGTCCCGTGGTGGCAAGCGCTTGCAGGATACCCACCGAAGCCGAAGAGCTTTGAATGATCGCGGTGAGGACAGCACCTGCCAGCATACCGAGCAGCGGGTTCGTGAACATTATAAACAGTTCCTGAAACGCAGGGATATTCTTTAGACTTGCAACGGAATCACTCATCGTATCCATGCCGAACATCAAGGTCGCGAAGCCCAAAAGAATCATACCCGTATCCTTGGTTTTGTTATTCTTACAGAACATAAAACAAACGATACCGATCAACGCCAAAATGGGCGTGAACGAGGTGGGCTTAAGCAGCTGAACGAAAATGTTATCACCTTCGATACCGCTTAAGCTTAAGATCCACGCCGTGACGGTGGTACCTACGTTGGCGCCCATGATCACGTTGATGGCTTGGCGCAGAAGCAACAAGCCGGAGTTTACGAAACCCACGACCATAACAGTGGTAGCCGATGAGCTTTGAATAATGGCGGTAACGCCAAGACCGGTTAAAAAGCCAACGGCACGGTTGGTTGTCAGCTTGCCGAGCACCGTGCGCAGGTTGTTACCGGCGCGGCGCTCCAAGGCTTGTCCCATCAGTGTCATACCAAATAAAAACAGGCATAAACCACCGATTAGCGACAGGATGTTGAAAACACTAAAATCTCCCAATCAAATCACCCTATTCCTTTTTTTACGACGTATATGCGGACGATATAATCAAGGCACAACAGTGCCGAATTGTTTTATCCTTCAAATTATCCCAGTATATTGTATCCCATTTTCCAAAAAAGTCAAGAGTGGTGCGGTATTTTGAGCAGAAATCCGTTTATGATATAGGAGTATATTCTGTTGACAAAGAGTAAAGATTCGTTGTAAAATAAAACTGTAATTTTGCTCTCGGGAGGAGAAAACAATGGTGATAACCAACGATATCCGATATATTGGTGTAAATGATCATTCGATCGATTTGTTTGAAGGGCAGTACCCCGTCCCGAACGGAATATCTTATAATTCGTATGTGATTTTAGACGAAAAGATCGCCGTACTGGATACGGTGGATGCCGCTTTTACGCACGAATGGCTGGATAATCTGCAGACGGTGCTGAACGGGCGCGCGCCAACGTATTTGATCGTTCAACATATGGAACCCGATCATTCGGCGAATATTTTCAATTTTCTTAAAGTGTATCCCGAAACGACGGTGGTTGCTTCTGCTAAAGCGTTTGCGATGATGAAGCAATTTTTCGGTGATGCGGAATTTGAAAACCGTTTGGTGGTGGGCGAGGGCGCTACCTTGTCGCTTGGCCGTCATCAGCTTACGTTTCTCACGGCGCCGATGGTGCATTGGCCCGAGGTGATCGTTACGTACGACAGTACCGACCGCGTGCTGTTCTCGGCCGACGGCTTTGGCAAATTCGGAACGCCCGACACCGATGAGGAATGGGCGTGTGAGGCACGTCGTTATTATTTTGGTATTGTGGGCAAATACGGTGCTCAGGTGCAGGCCCTCTTGAAAAAAGCGTCGGCCTTGGATATCCAAATCATTTGTCCGTTGCACGGGCCGGTCCTAAAAGAGAATTTGGCATATTATCTTGGCTTATACAACACGTGGTCGAGCTATCAGCCCGAAAGCGAAGGCGTGATGATTGCGTATACTTCGGTTTACGGTAATACGAAAAAGGCCGTGCTGCGGCTGGCTGAAAAGCTGAAGGCAGGCGGCTGCCCCAAGGTGGTAGTAACCGATCTCGCACGTGACGATATGACGGAAGCGGTGGAGGATGCGTTCCGCTACAGCCGTTTGGTGCTGGCTACCACCACGTATAATGCCGACGTTTTTCCGCCGATGAAGGCGTTTATTCACCACTTGACCGAACGCGGCTTCCGTAATCGCACGGTTGCGCTGATGGAAAACGGCAGCTGGGCGCCTATGGCCGCCAAGGTGATGCGCGGAATGCTGGAGCCGTGCAAAGAGATTACGTTTACCGATACCACGGTAACGATTCTTTCTGCTTTAAATCAGCAGAGCGGTGCGCAGCTGGATGCACTGGCGGAGGAGCTGTGTGTCGGTTATGAAAAGCCTGCCAAGCAAAACGACGGTAAGGCGTTGTTTTGTATCGGTTACGGCTTATATGCCGTTACCACGCACGACGGCAACAAGGATAACGCGCTCATCGTGAACACTGTAACGCAGGTAACAGACACGCCCAATCGTGTGGCGGTAACGGTGAACAAGGCGAACTATTCACACCGTATTATCCAAAAAACGGGCAAGCTTAACGTGAATTGCCTTACGGTGGATGCACCGTTTTCTGTTTTTGAAAATTTCGGGTTCGTCAGCGGCCGTAACGCAGATAAATTGGCAGGATACACGGTAACTCGTTCTGCCAATGCGCTGGCGGTGCTTCCCGAATACAGCAACGCGTTTATGTCGCTTGCGGTAGAGGACTACGTTGATCTCGGCACGCACGGGATGTTTATCTGTGCGGTAATGGAAGCCGAGGTGCTTTCGGATAAGGAAACGATGACATACACTTATTATCAGAACAACGTGAAGCCGAAACCTCAAACGGAGGGGAAGAAGGGGTACGTTTGCAAAATATGCGGGTACGTGTACGAGGGTGACGTGCTGCCGGCAGATTTTGAGTGCCCGTGGTGTAAGCACGGGGC
>JAZQTE010000434.1:0-3979 GCA_045630505.1 Acutalibacteraceae bacterium
CGGGTTTTTCCATATGAATATGCTTGCCGTGCTGCGCCGCCATCAGCGCATACTTGGTAAGATGCACTTCTTCGGTTTCGATTGCCACAGCTTCGATGGTATCGTCGTTTAAGATCTCTTCCACCGTCATTTCACGCAGGCCGTTAAACTGCTCCATTCGCTCGGGAAAACGCTCGCGTTCACCTTCGGGCAAGGCATATCCTACTACGTCGAACACATCGTGCAGCTTGCGCATAGAGGCGATGATCGACGCCCCGTGGCTGTAACGGCTGGTACCGATTTGAGCTACACGCACGCGTTTCATTCTAACATCCCCCAGTTAAATTGTACCACGGGAAACGCCTTTTCCACCGCAAGGCGGCCAAACACCTGCTCGGCTTCGGCCGGCGAATGCGTTTCATCTACCAGCTCTGCCACTGAAAGACGGCCGTTTTGTACCAAGCGAATCATCGTTTTCATATCATCCTGCTCTGTCCACCAGCCGGAAGAGGATTCAAATTTCGGGCGAGCCATCGTGTGAGCGCCGATCAACGTAATACCGGGGCCGTGAATCTTGCTGTAGTAATCAATATTCAAATCGCTGTGGCGTGTGCAACCAAGCAAAGCCACACGGCCAAAGGGTGCCATACAATCGAGGATGCCGTCGAGTCCTGCGGTGATACCCGTCACCTCGATGCCTACGTTCGCTCCGCCGTCGGTGAGTGATTTTACCGTTTCAGCAAAATCCGGAGAGAGAGGATCTAACGCGTAGTCTGCTCCGCTTTCCAGAGCCTTGACTCGTTTTTCTGCAATCGGATCCACAGCTATCACGGGAGCTGCCCCCGCGGCTTTAAGCAGCTTAACCGCCACCAAGCCAAGCACACCCATTCCCATTACGATGGCGCTTTCGCCAATCTCCAAGCGGCATTTGCGAACAGCCGCCAACGGGAAGGTGGAAATATAAAATACCGCCGCCTCTTCAAACGCCATATCGCCAATAGGATAGACGTGCTTTGCTTCGACAACTAAATATTCGCGATACTGCGCTGCGGCTACGGCAACACGGTCACCCACCTTCACGGTGTCGACGTTTTTACCCACCTGAATCACCGTGCCCGATGCACAATATCCCACACGGCGCGGAAATTGGGCTTCGGTGGCGTTCGGCGACGAATAAATGCTCACACGCGGATCACCGATCAAATTAGCACGCTCGGTACCGCTGCTCACGGTAGATACCGCCAGCTTTACCATAACGTCATTCTCGCCGAGCGGAGTTACCTCTTCGGTAAGGAGCTTTGCGATTCTCGGTTCTGTAAAAACAATATTACGACTCGTCATCCAAATCACCTCACTTGTATTATAACGACTTGATTTCAAAAATAAAATATGTTATTCTTTATAAAAAGAGGTAGTATTCTGTTAAAAATGGCGGTGTTTTCCATTGAATAAATCATTTTTCTCGAAATCGTTTCATTTTTACGAAATCCTGCGAGATTCATACCATTACGCCGACAACCGCGACGGCTCTCCCGAGCATTACGTTGCGCTTATGCTGGAAGGGCGCTGCCGCATCGTCGGGCGCGACGGTAGTATTGAGGCTGGGGTTGGTGACGTTCTGTATATTCCCAAGGGACTTCCCTATCAATCCTACTGGTACGGCACACCTCGCGTGCGGTTTATCTCACTTGGTTTTTCGCTTTTCCCTGATGCCGAATATTCCGAACACCCGTTGCAGGTGATTCCGTGCGACAGCACCATTAAGGACTCTATTTTATCCATTCCCACAGGAATAGCACCCGATTGCAAAACCTTGGGAAGCTTTTACACGCTGCTTAGTCAGCTGCTGCCGCATATGAAAACCGCCCCCACGGATAAGGCGCATCGGTTATACCGTGAAGTCTATCAGCTGTTTTACGAGCAGCCGAACCAAACCGTCGCGCAGGTGGCGCGGAAGCTCGGCATCAGCGAATCGGCCATATACACAGCCTTTCAGCAAAGCGGCAACGCAACGCCCAACAGCGCACGGCACGATATTTTGTGCGAAAAGGCGGTCTTCCTGCTTACCACCACCGACCGTTCGGTACAAGAAATCAGCGATACGTTGGGGTTCAGCTCTACCTCGTATTTCCGAAAGGTGTTAAAAGCAAAGCTTGGATTGACTCCGCGTGAAATTCGCAAAACGAACTGGTCGGTATAATCCCGAACGATTCCCCATATAGTGTAGAGAATTACACAGATGGGGTGATGGCATTGAAGGGAGCCGTTGAGGAACGAGCCTTATTACTGGGCGAATACATATTGGAAAACAAAGCAACCGTACGAGCGGCGGCTAAAAAATTTCATATCAGTAAATCCACCGTGCACAAGGATGTATCCGACCGTCTGCAAAACGTTAATCCACAGCTTTACAGCGAGGTGCGGCAGGTTTTAGACATCAACAAAGCACAGCGGCATATCCGCGGCGGCATTGCCACGCGCCGCAAGTATTTACGGGAGGATTAGAAAAACGCCGAGCAAGCTCGGCGTGTTTCTGTTACAGCACCAGCGTACCGCTATCCAGCATTTTTTGTGCCGCCAGTAAAATACCAACGCGCCCCGACGAATAGTTGAGGCCACCCTGCATATACACGGCAAACGGCTCTCGCAACGGAGCATCGGCCGAAAGTTCAATGGACGAGCCCATCGTGAACGCGCCTGCAGCCATAATCACTTGATTATCATAACCGGGCATATCCCACGGCTCGGGCGTAACGAACGCATCCACCGGTGCCCCGCTTTGAATGCCTTGACAAAACGCGATAAGTGATTTCGGCTCCTTCAGCTGAATTGCCTGAATGATATCGGCACGGTACTCCTTTGCGGTGGGCGTACAGTGATAGCCGAAGCGTTCAAATAACGAAGCGGCAAATACCGCCGTTTTCATAGCTTCACCCACCACGTGAGGCGCTTGGAAAAGTCCCATAAACATCGTGCGATTATGTCCGAGCGAAGCCCCCACTTCTTTTCCGAGGCCGGGCGTGGTAAGGCGATAGGCACATTTTTCCACCAAATCACGACGGCCGCAAATATAACCGCCGTTTTCGGCAATACCGCCACCCGGATTTTTGATAAGCGAACCGGCCATCAGGTCTGCTCCCACGGCAGTAGGTTCTTGCTTTTCGGCAAATTCACCGTAGCAGTTATCCACAAACACGATCACATCTTCGCGCACGGAACGGATAGCCGCAATCAGCTCACCGATCTGTGCAACCGTGAGCGAGGGACGCAAATTGTACCCACGCGAGCGTTGAATATGTACCGCTTTTACGGCCGGTTCTTCCTTGAGAGCTGCACAAACGGCTGCGTGATCGGGCAAACCGTCGCCGCCGAGCGCTACCTCGCGGTAGCCCACTCCATAATCGGCCAACGAGCCATCGCTTTCCTTGCCCACGCCGATAACACCAAGCAGCGTATCATACGGTGTACCCGTAGCAGCAAGCAGCACGTCACCCGGACGGAGAATACCGAACAACGCCACGGTGATGGCGTGCGTACCGCACAAAATGCTGTGACGCACCAGTGCATCCTCGGCACCGAGCACATCAGCAAACACTTCCTCCAGCACCTCACGGCCGCGATCACCGTAGCCATAGCCCGTGGTGGGCACAAAATGTGCCTCGCTCACGCGGTGACGAATAAAAGCTGACAACACTTTTTGTTGGTTATAATCCGCAATATCATTAATACGTGCAAAAGCTTCGGCGGCAGCGTCTTCTGCCGCTTGTGCTGCACTTGCAAGTTTGGGATCAAAAGTAAAAAAAGGCGATTGCATAGATTTTTATTTCCTTTCTGTTTGTGCAATACTTCCGCACCGAACAAAACCAAGCGATGAATACAGCCGTTCCGCGCCCTCGTTTTTGGGGCAAATGTATACATCACGATGTTCTTTTTGAAGCGACGCAATCAACGAGCAAACGCACATCCCCGCCAATCCGCGTTGACGGTACAAGGGGGTGGT
>JAZQTE010000435.1:0-5808 GCA_045630505.1 Acutalibacteraceae bacterium
GCCTGCGCGAATGGGATACCTCTCGTTTCATCGATTCCACGTCGGGATGGTTTTTGGCAAATCGCACCGACGTCAACAGCCGCCATATCTATTTCCGCAAGCTGAAGCTGACGAAATCAGACAAACCGCAGGTGATCTCGGAATTCGGCGGCTATTCCTATAAGCCCGAAGGGCACGTATTTAATACCGAGCAAACCTACGGCTACGGCAAGTGTGCCACCCGCGAGGAATTTGTGAAGGCGGTGCGTGAGCTGTACGAGCAGCAGGTACTGCCGCTTGTGAAAGAAGGGCTGTGCGCCGCCGTGTATACGCAGGTTTCGGATATTGAAGACGAAACCAACGGTCTTCTCACGTATGACCGCCGCGTGGCCAAGCTGCTTCCCGAAGAATTCGCCTCCCTCTCCGCGCGGCTGTGTGCCGCCGCCAAGGAGTGCGTATGAGACGATGGAGCCGTCGGCGTAAGCTGTGGTTGCGAATTGCCGCCGTTATTTGGCCCGAGCGCTGCGTATTTTGCGGCAAGGTAATTCCCTCGCTCACCGTGTGCTGCGAAGAATGCCGCCGTGAGATATTGCTCATAAAACCGCCGCTGTGCCGCTATTGCGGTATGGCAAAGGCCGATTGCGACTGTCATAATCACCGCCACCGTTTCGATCGCATCGTAGCCCCGTTTTATTCCGATGGCGTGGTATACGAAGGATTGTTGCGTCTTAAACGGTTTGATGATCCTCTCGGTATTGAGTATTTTGCCGATCAGATCGCTGCAGCGGTGCGCCGTGAGTTCGAAAACGAAATACCGCACGTGGTTACCGCCGTGCCGATGCACGCAAAGGATGAATACGAACGTGGCTACAACCAAGGTGAGCTGCTGGCCAAGGAGGTAGCTGTGCGGCTGAATTTACCGTATCAGCGGCTGCTTACGAAATGCTATCGCACCAAACCGCAAAAGACAATGGCAGCTTGGCAACGTGCAGGTAACGTGCTTGGCGTGTATGACGTTACGGATAAGGCCGCCGTGGAGTATCGCACGGTGCTGCTTATCGATGACGTGTTCACCACGGGGGCTACGGTGGATGAGTGTGCCAAAATGCTAAAGCTTTACGGTGCAGAGCGAGTGCTGTGTGCTGCGGCCGCTCTGCGTAAAACGGAAAAACAAAAAAAGAAATCCTGAACCGTCGTTCAGGATTTCTTTTTGCTTATAATCGGATGTGCCGTCCGGTCTCGGCGCTTTCGTATACCGCCTCCACGATGCGCTGATCAAAAATAGCGCTTTCAGCGGTAACGGGAACGTCGGTATCGTTTAAAATGGCGTCGGCCAACGCTTCAATTTCCTTCGTATACATATTCTTGGTATCGTAGGTCAGCGTGCGGCTACCGCTTTCGGTTACGATTTGCACCGTACCCGTTTCGGTTTGTCCCAGCGTGCCCTCGGCGGTGATGCGCCCCTTGGTGCCGTAAATATCAAAGCGACAACCACCAAAGCTGTCAGATACGTTAAAGTTTGCCTCCACCGTAAAGAAGGCGCCGTTCGGCATCTTCAGAATAGCGGTGGCGCCATCCTCGGTGTCGGGATATTCGAAGATCTGATTGCCGCAAAACGCCGTCACGGTGGTGGCACGCATTTTCGTCATATACTGCAGCAGATCCACGCAGTGGATACCCATATCCATCATCGTACCGCCGCCGCTGAACGCTTTGGTCTGCCGCCACTTCTTATCGCTTACGGGGGAGCAGCAATTGAATTTGGCATACGCAGTAACTACTTCACCGATCTCGCCTTCTGCGAGCAAGCGGCAAATTTCTTGGTGCGCCCCGTGAAAACGCATCATAAAGCCTACGCCCAGCTTTACGCCCTTTTCTTCGCAGAAACGGCGCATTTCTTCACCCTCGGCGGTTGTCAGCCCCATCGGCTTTTCCAGCAAAATATGCTTGCCCGCCTTGGCGGCTGCAAACACCTGCTCCTTGTGGGTGAATACGGGCGTGGCGATATACACGGCGTCAATATCGTCCTGCGCCAGTAATTCCTCAAGCGAGGTGTAGCGCCGCGCGATACCGAAACGGTCTCCCACTTGGTTCAGCAGCTCTTCGTTAAGATCCATCAGTGCGGTGCATTCCGCATTTTCGGCAAGCAACAGACCGGGAATCGTGCGTTTTTGCGCAATGCCGCCGCTGCCGATAATTCCAAACCGTACCTTATTCATAATCGCTTAACCTCCGTACAGCTCGGCTGCGTTGTCGTAGAAGATGCGTTTCTTATCGTCGTCCGACAGTGCCAACAGCTCACACGCTTGCAGCAATGCCAGCAAGCCCTCTTGAGCGTTGTTCAGCGGTTGATAGCGATAATCGGGAGGGACAGCCTCCTCGTTGAGGTAGCCGGGATGGAAACCAATAAAGTTACTGCCGAACGAACAAATACGCCCCACGTTGGCGCCGTGGTTATGGTCAGCGCCGTACAGCATACGCTCCACGCCGAAAGTTTTCAGGCAGTAGTAGATCGACAGTGCCTCCACGGAACCCGAGCAGTCGAACCAAATGTTTTTCAAATCCTTGATTTTCTCCAATCCCAGCTGCAGCTTGCGGCAATGGTGCCCCATAGCGCAGTGTGCAAGCACGATCTTTGCGTGAGGATAATTCACGCTCAAATAACGAACCTGCTCAATGTTTTTGGGATCGTTAAGCATATTCTGATAATGCGACAGATGGAGAATGACGGGCAAGCGGCGTTCGTTCGCAAGCTCCCACATCCACAGTGGCGCAAAATCGGTGATATCCGATTCAAACATATCCTCCGTGGTGGTATACGTTAAATAGGGCTTAAGCGCCGTGATACGCGGATAGGTGTCAAGCAAACGCTCAACCTTCTCACGGCCGCAAGCAGGCGTGATGATCACACCGACTCGGAGGTCGTGCTCCTCGGCGATCTCCAGCATACGCGCATTTTCCTTGTCCACGTCGGCAACGCCGTGCTTGCTCGACGGCTGCGCCATTACAAGGCCGCCTGCGAGTGAGCGGGGAATATATTTTGCCATAAATTCGGCATATTCGCCGTATTCGTTGCCAACGTAGCCCTTGGGATCGGAATAGCGATGCGAGAGATGAAAATGCGCATCGTATACCTTTTCGGGCATTTGTTCGTCAAAATACGCCCACAAGTCTTTCTCGTACGCTTCATCGTAAACGATCTGTGCCATTAGGCATCAACCTCCTTTAACCAATCTATCGTTTCTTGCGGATCCCAGTATTCGCATTTCGGCTGGAAACCGTTCATATCACGGTTTTCCATCAGTTCAGTAGAAATGTCAACAAAATTCTTGGAGGGAACGAGAAGCAATTTGGCATTGCCGCAGGTGGTGTACTTGGCTTTTCCTTGCTCGGCGAGCAGCTTCTCAACATACAAGGATTCCACGTGCCACCAAACACCGCGGTCGTTCCAACGCTCGTAGCACCACACGCGGTCGATCAGCTCTTGTCCGTTCGGCTTCTGTGCAGCTTTTTTCTGCATTTTCTCCATAAACTGATATTCTGCCAAATGACGCATCGTGCAGGAACGCACCCAACAACCGATGAATACCACCTTGGTGTTCAGTTGATACATTTTCTCCCACGGCGAATCGGCCGCAAACGGCGTGTCGCCGTAGATGCCGTGGCGCAGCCCCGACTCGCCGTGCGTTTCGGTGATGTATGCGGCGTGCTTGCCGATGGCTGCCACCGAATGCGTGGCTTGGTTGCTGCGGCGTGCTTCGGGCAGCTTACGGAAATAGTTGGTGAGATATCCCACGTGTGATTCTGCATCCAGATGCCAGTTTTCATACACGTGCTCCCAGTCCTCTTGACACAGCGTGGGGAAGATCACGGTGCCGCTTTCACCAACGGTGCGAAGCAATCCCGTTATCACCGTATCGGCCCCGTTTTCTACCTCGCCCAAGCTTTTAAACGACGAGTGCACGACAACCGAATCTCCTTCGCGAATGCCCAGCTCTTGCATTGCTCTTTGGACGTCTTCCACTGTAACCATATGTATCGCTCCTTTTGTACCAAACCACGTTCAAAACGCAGTAGTCGATTGTTTGTTCGACCACCGAATTATTTGTACAATAATATTAAACCATATTTGAATAAAAAATTCAAGCGGTTTCTCAAAAAAACAATACCGCCTATTTAGCTGACGCCGTGAACGGTGCCTATTTCACTCCCAAGCAGATTAGCATTAATATTTCCATTTGCTTTTGTACTGTCTTGTTTTGCTTTGTGCTACGCGCTTGCGGATCGAGATTGCCGTAATAGAATTCTTCTATAAAGTTTGCCATAAAATTACCTCCTTTGCCTTTATTGTAGCAAAGGAGGTTTCCTTTTACGAATGTGCGGAATGAAATTTGGTGGATAAAAAACGATATGTAATTAGATAATGCCTTTACAAGTCGTTCTTTATATGGATTTAATTAAAGATTGATAAATGCGGAGATAAATTCGCTTTCAGCTTTCTGCATTTTAAGAGAGAATTCATTGTAGTTCTCAACATTGCAAGGGATTTTTAAACCGTGCTTTATTATGTAAGTGTCGTCGCGATGTGCTACATTTCTTTCATATGTAGAGCCACTATTTACCCACAGATAAGTATCACCTTTCTCATTTGATTCGGGATAAAAATATAATCCTTTTTTCGAATCAAAACGCAGCATATAAGCGAGCAATTGCAAGTAATCTTGACCGTTGATATTATCAAACGGCTTATATTTTGCATCGGCAATAATACGATTATTAGTATTTTTGCCAATAAAATCAGGATAAATTAGTCCGACCTTTCTCTCACTAGAAAATAGCCATTGAGCACCAATCTGCACTTTGTTTTTGGGATGATAAAATATTTCTTTGACAAGGGTGTTTATATATTCTTCCCAAAGCCAAGCACCGTCAAACAAAACACCGTACACTCTAGTTATTCCTGCGCCAAATTCCTGTTTTTGATGTTGTAAAATCAAAATACAAAGATGTTGCAATGCTCGATATTCGCGGAAATATGCGTGCCGAATAGTATGTTTTTTGTTGTCTGTTAACACGCGCTTTCTATCTTGAAATCTGTAACTATTTGTCACCTCAACAATTCGTTTAACATCATCATTAGCGTGAGCTAGAATTTGATTGCCGTTGTGTTTTTGCTTAATATACTCAATGGTGTGCCGAACTAATTGCGACATATAGTTATCAAGAGACTGCTCACGTTGGTTGTATGCTATTTTTCCGACAAACGGAGTGTTATGCTTAATGTGTCTTGCTAGATTTATGTTTCCTTTTGGATTGGCATCGTTGTATTTAACATCAATATAGTTCTTAAACAACCCTTTTCTCATAGCAGTCTTTAAGTAAAGAGGGAACAAAAACATCAAAACATTTATTAATTGATTGTTTCTATCGGATTCGGTTTCAAGGTCAAATATGTTTGGATAGTCAAGAACCTTATCTAACATATATTGTAAAAAATAATCACTATCTTTTTGTGCGAACCTTGAAGAAATAGTTAAACGTTCTTTTCCAAATCCTAAAAAGCCTAGAATATTACCAGTATAATAACGATCGTTTATATTTTGAAGCACCATCTGATCGCTTGACAAATCCACTGTGTTATTAACACTATTAGGGAAAACAAAGATACCTTCATTTTCAAGTTGCGAAAGAGTTTTGTTGGATAGTTTGTGAGCAATTTTAGGAACTTCGGAAAGAACAATAGACTTTTCTTCGTAGGAATTATCATTAATCCTCATAGTTGTTTTCACCGAATTCACTCATAAGATTATATGCATTTTTAAATTTTTT
>JAZQTE010000436.1:0-8588 GCA_045630505.1 Acutalibacteraceae bacterium
CTCGCTGGTGGTAGCGGCGCTGCGCGAAATGCTGGGGCAGGAGATCGCGTGCCCCGTTCGCCGCTTGCGCGTGTTGGCGAGCGACGGAAATGAGTTTGAATAATTTTTAAAAAAAGACTTGCATTTTTAAAAAGTGTGTAGTATACTGTATCGGTATGAATGTCCGTTCTGCCTACATCCGAGCAGAATGGGGATGAATGCCGAGCGAAAGCTAGACAGGAAAGCGGGTATTCCTCTGCCGGCGGCGCGAGTCGGTTCGGGCAAGAATATCTGAAGTATTAAGGAGGATTTTCTAATGGATGCATTGAAACTCATCGCGGCCGACAGTGTAAAAGAAGCGGCCCCCCAGTTTGCGATCGGTGATACCGTTCGCGTAGACGTAAAGATTCGTGAAGGTGACCGTGAGCGTATTCAGGCGTTCGAAGGTACGGTTATCGCGAAGAAGGGCTCCGGCGTTGCCGAAACCTTCACCGTTCGCCGTGTTTCCTACGGTGTCGGCGTGGAGCGCGTGTTCCCGCTTCATTCTCCCAATGTAGCGGCTGTTACCATCGTGCGTCACGGTAAGGTTCGCCGCAGCAAGCTGTATTATCTGCGCGATCGCGTGGGTAAGGCTGCCAAGGTTAAGGAACTCATTAAGTAAGAAAACCCATGATGAAGGGAGAAAACGTAGTCGTTTTCTCCCTTTTTTCATACGAAAGGAGGGTGCGCCGTGGAACAGGAAAAGGAACAACAAGAGCAAGAGCTGCGGCGCTTGCCCGCATTGCTGCGCCGTATGGTGCCGGGTGCCTATTATTTTCTCACGGCCCTATGCGTGGGAACGATCCTGCTGTTCTTGGTAACGGTGTTTTACCGTCCCTGCCGTGTAGACGGTGTTTCTATGGTCCCCACGCTGCAAAACGGTGAGGTGCTCATCTTGTCGTGTCAGGATGGCGTTCTTCGTCGCGGAGAGATCGTGGCGATTCGCCGCGAGGGGGAAGCACCGCTTATCAAACGCGTCATCGCTATGGGTGGCGATACTGTGCGTATCGATCAACACACCGGAACCGTGTTCGTCAACGGCGTGCCGGCAGAGGAATCGTATCTCAACTGTGAAACGCCGTGTATAGATTTGAAGGGTGAGGTGACCGTGCCGAGCGGCCATCTGTTCGTGATGGGGGATAATCGCCCCGTTTCACACGACAGTCGCTACGAAGAGATCGGGTTTGTCGATGTGGATGAAGTGATCGGCACGGCGGTATATCGACTGTTGCCGCTTTCCAAGAAAGGGGGGCTGTAAACGTGGAGCAAAAGAATATTCAATGGTTCCCCGGGCATATGACACGTACTCGCCGTCGCATCGTGGATAAATTACCGCTGGTTGATCTGGTGGCCGAGGTGATCGATGCTCGCATCCCCGTGAGCAGCCGCAACCCCGAGCTTGATAGCATTATTGCCGGAAAGCCGCGGCTTATCGTGCTGAACAAAACCGATATCGCGGACGAAAATGCCACCCGTGCGTGGCTGTCGCATTACGAAAAGCAGGGCGTTCCTGCCATTGCGGTGGATTGCAAAAGCGGGCGCGGTGTTCAGCGGTTCGTGCCGCTGCTGCGCGAGATCCTAAAAGATAAAATTGCTGCTTGGGAGCAAAAAGGAATGACGGGACGCGCTATCCGTGTGATGGTGGTAGGGATCCCCAATTGCGGAAAATCCTCGTTTATCAACCGTATGTCCAAGGGTGGCAAGGCCAAGGCGGAAGACCGTCCCGGCGTCACCCGTGATCAGCAGTGGTTCGTTATCGACAGCGGCGCCCAATTGCTCGATACTCCGGGTGTGCTGTGGCCCAAGTTTGAGGATCAAACGGTGGCACAGCGCTTGGCATACACGGGCGCTATTCGTGACGAAGTGCTGGATAGCGAGGAGCTTGCGTGCGGTCTGCTGGAAATTTTGCATGCCCAGTATGAGCCGATGCTGCGTGAGCGGTATAAGCTCACGGGTGATCTGCCGGAGGATGCGTACGATTTGCTGCAGCTTATCGGCCGCAAGCGCGGAATGCTCGTATCGGGCGGCGAGGTAAACACGGAACGCGCCTCGATTATGCTGTTAGACGAATTCCGCGGCGGCAAGCTCGGCCGCATTACGCTGGAACTGCCGCAATAAAGAAGGTGCAACGATGCAACAGAGAAAATCTGTCGAAGCCTTTGAATGGGCAAAAATTATTTGCGGTACACTGGTTCTTATTACGCTCGTGTACACCTTTTTGTTTCGCACGGTCGACGTAGACGGTACGTCGATGATGCCGAATTTTCAAGACGGCGAAAAGCTGGTGCTTTCCAGTGCCCCCTATACGCCGCAATACGGTGACGTCGTGGTAGTCAGCCGCGGCTCGCAAGAACCGCTGATCAAACGTGTGATCGCCCTTGCAGGTGACACCGTGGAGATCGACGAAGCCACGGGCGACGTTTACCGCAACGGTAAGAAGCTGAACGAAAGCTATATCAATATTCCTACCTGCTCCGAGTCTATGGAGGGCGTGGTGACAGTGGGGGAGGGCGAAGTGTTCATTATGGGTGACAATCGCAGCCCCTCTCAATCGTGGGATAGCCGCAGCTTCGGCTGTGTTCCTGAGGAAAATATCGTGGGGAAGGTGTGCTATCGCCTATACCCGTTTAACCGTTTTGGAGGGATCTGATCGTGACAAACGCAGAATTTGACCAAGCCGTTCGTGATGAAGGCTATGCCTTGCTGTGCGGTGTGGACGAAGCAGGGCGTGGGCCGCTGGCCGGTCCCGTGTTTGCAGCGGCGGTGATCTTGCGTCCCGATGCCGTGCCCGAAGGGCTGAACGATTCCAAAAAACTGTCGGAGAAAAAACGCGAAGCGCTGTTCGATGAAATATGCGAAAAGGCACTGGCTTTCGGTATCGCCTCGGCTTCGGTGGAAGAAATTGAGGAGATCAATATTTTGCAGGCCACGTTTTTGGCAATGCGCCGTGCGGTGGAAATGCTGTCTGTCACGCCTGATTTAGCGCTTATTGACGGTAATCGCACCCCAAGCGGTATCACCGTTCCCACACGCACACTCATTAAGGGTGATGCGCTCTCCGCTTCGGTGGGGGCCGCGTCTATTTTGGCAAAGGTCAGCCGTGACCGTGTGATGATGGAGCTGGATAAAACGTATCCGCAGTATGCTTTTGCCAAGCACAAGGGCTACGGCACGGCGTTGCATTATGAGCGTTTGGTGGAGCACGGGCTATCCCCTGCACACCGTCCCAGCTTTTTAAAGAAACTTCTGTAAGGGGTTTTATCAGTGGCAGGAATTTCCAAAGGTGCCGCCGGCGAAGTGCTGGCGGCTCGTTATTTACGCGACAACGGCTATGAAATTTTGGGTGCAAACTACCGTTCACGTTTCGGCGAGATCGACATAATTGCCACCGATGGCACGTATATTATTTTCGCAGAAGTTAAGGCGCGTGCCAAAAACTCGTTTTACCTCCCACGCGAAGCGGTAACGGCGGTTAAGCAACGGCGTATTCTTAAAACGGCGATGCTGTTTTTGCAGCAGCATCCCACCAAAAAGCAGCCGCGATTTGATGTTATTGAGGTAATCACCGAAGTTGGCGATCCTATGAAGGTGTGTGAATTGAACCACATAAAAAATGCGCACGGAGCCTGACTGTTTTTAAAGGAGGGTGCGTATGCGCTTATTCGACCTACACTGCGACACGTTGACCGATTGTTATCGGTACGGGGTGTCGCTTTGTCGTAACGGAAATCACGTTGATCTGAAGCGAGGACGGATCTACCGCCCGTGGTGCCAAGTGCTTGCGGCGTTTGTTCCCGATACAATGAGGGGCAATCAAGCTTTTCGCTATGCGAAGCGTTTGATTGCAACAGCCCGCGAACAAGAAAAACGTTATCCGCAACAACTGGTGATTGTTACCGATAAAACGGCACTGCAAGCAGCGGTCGAAACCGATCGCTGCGTGGCGTTGCTCGGCGTAGAAGGCGGTGCAGCGCTGAACGGTAAATCGGAAAACGTGGAAAAGCTGGCGCGGCTTGGCGTGCGCGTTATTACGCTCACGTGGAACGGCAGCAACGAGCTGGGCAACGGATGCTTGGCAGAGAACACGGCAGGGCTCACGCCGTTTGGGCGTCGCGCCGTGCAGGAGATGTATCGCGTGGGAATTATTCCCGACGTTTCACATCTGAACGAAGCAGGCTTTTGGGACGTAGCTACCGTTAGCAGCCGCCCGTTTATGGCCAGTCATTCGCTATCCCGTGCCGTGAACGAGCATCCGCGTAATCTCACCGATGCCCAGTTTAAAGAGATGCTGCGCCGCGGCGGCTTGGTCGGCATCAGCTTTGATGCTGCTCAATTGGGCGGCGCAGATTTTGAAAGCGTGTACAACCACATCGCACACTACGTATCGCTTGGCGGTGAAAACGCCGTGGCGTTCGGCGGAGATTTAGACGGTACCGATATTCCTAAGGAATGGGGTGGTGTTACCGTGTACGAGCGCTTGTGGGAGTTTTTGAAGAAAAAAGGCTTTTCCGAAGCGTGGCTCGACCGTTTATTCTTTAAAAATGCGTTTGATTTCTTTGTTAACACTTTACAAGCACCGCAAAATGAGGTATAATTTAGGGTAATCAAAAACAAAGGTGAGGTCTAAACTATGATGTATACCAGTACCCGCGATCGTGCCGTGTCGGCCACTGCTGCACAAGCGATCACACAAGGTATTTCAAACGAAGGCGGTTTGTTCGTGCCGCAGTCGCTGCCGCAATTCGATAAAGCAGAATTAACGGCTATGGTTGCGCAGTCGTATGTAGAACGTGCAGTAACGGTGCTGTCCCGTTTCTTGTCTGATTTTTCTGCAGATGAGGTGCGCGAGTGTGCCGAAGCAGCCTATGGTACGGGGCGTTTCTTGGCGCCCGAGGTAGCACCCGTTCACAGCTTGAAGGATGGCATTCACGTGCTGGAGCTGTGGCACGGTCCCACCTGCGCTTTTAAAGATATGGCGTTGCAGATCTTACCGCATTTAATGCGTGTGTCTGCCAAGAAAACGTCCGACGGTAAGGAAATCGTCATTCTGGTAGCCACCTCGGGCGATACGGGCAAGGCTGCGCTTGAAGGCTTCCGTGATGCCGAGCATACCCGTATTCTGGTGTTCTACCCTGAAAACGGTGTCAGCCCCATGCAAAAGCTGCAAATGACCACGCAGGAAGGCGGCAACGTTGGCGTGTGCGCCATTCGCGGCAATTTTGATGACGCGCAAAGCGGTGTGAAGGCCATCTTTACCGATCCCAAAATGCGCGACGTATTGGCGCAGCAGGGAATGATGTTCTCGTCGGCCAACTCCATCAACTGGGGGCGCTTGGTACCGCAGATCGTCTATTATTTCTCGGCCTACTGTGATTTGGTGGCGGCCGGTTCCATCGCTATGGGCGATGCCGTGAACGTGGCGGTTCCCACGGGCAATTTCGGTAATATTTTAGCGGCCTACTACGCGCGCGAAATGGGCTTGCCGGTGGCGCGCCTTATTTGCGCCTCCAACTGCAACAACGTGCTCACCGATTTCATCCAAAGCGGCACGTACGACCGTCGCCGCGCCTTCCATACCACGGCTTCGCCGTCGATGGATATTCTTATTTCCTCTAATCTGGAGCGTCTGCTTTACCATCTGTCGGATGGCAACGCCGATTTGGTGGCCGATTTAATGAAGCAGCTGCAGGAAAACGGTAAATACACCGTACCCGAAGACCTATTGAAGAAGCTGCGTGCGTTGTTTGTCGGCGGCTGGTGCGACGATGAAAACACGATGAAAGCCATTCGCAAGACGTACGAGGAGCAAGGCTATCTGTGCGATACGCATACAGCGGTAGCGGTGTCGGTGTGTGAAAACTACCGTGCCGAAAGCGGCGATACAACGCCCATCGTGTTGGCCTCCACGGCTGATCCGTACAAATTCTCCACCAGCGTGCTGCAAGCGCTGGGTGCCGAATACAGTGAGGACGAATTCGAAAAGGTAGACCGTTTGCACGCTCTCACGGGCGCTGCTGTGCCGCCGTCGCTGTCGGCGCTTAAAGGCAAGCAGCCGCGCTTCACGCAGGTGTGTGATCGCGATACGATGGAGCAAACCGTACGAACGCTGCTGTCGGTCAAGTAAGAACGGGGTGGTCACGTGTCACTGTTCGTACTGTCCGATACCCACCTGTCTTTGGATGCCGACAAATCCATGACGGTGTTTCGTGGGTGGGATGATTACGTTGAGCGACTGGAAAAGCACTGGCGTGCATTGGTAACTCCGCAGGATACGGTGGTTATCGCGGGTGACGTTTCGTGGGCGATGGCGTTGGAGGATACGCTTAAGGATTTTTCGTTTTTACAATCGCTTCCGGGGCGCAAGCTGCTTTTTAAAGGTAACCACGATTATTGGTGGACCACACGCCGCAAAATGGATAGCTTTTTGGCAGAAAACGGGCTAGACACACTTACTATCGTGCATAACGATGCGGTGGAGGTGGACGGTCGCTTTGCCGTGTGCGGTACCCGTGGCTGGCTGTATGATGACAGCGAACCCGATAATGCCAAGATCATTAAACGCGAAGCCGCGCGGTTGCAAACCTCGCTGGATGCGGCGCTTAAAACAGGGCTGGAGCCTGTGGTGTTTTTGCATTATCCGCCGCTGTACGAGGGGCACGAGTGCGAGGAGATCTTAAACGTTTTGCGCAACACACCCGTCAAGCGGTGCTATTACGGCCACCTGCACGGCGGCGGAATTCGCACGGCGTTTCAGGGGGAATGGCAAGGGATTTCGTTCCGTTTGACCTCGTGCGATGCGCTAAACTTCTGTCCGTTGCTCATTCCAAACTAAAAAGTTAATAAAAAGCGAAAAAAATACGCAAATATAGTGGAAATTTTATTTTAAATATGATACAATAACTTGTATTTATGATACGGGTTATCGTATTTAAGGATTTACAAATCTTAGGAGGCAATCATCATGGCATTAAAGCAGGCAAACAAAGTAGACACCAATCGTGTGGAGCTTGAAATCGAGGTCGGCGCCGAGGCGTTCGAAGCTGCGGTTTCCGCTGCGTACCGCAAGAACGTGAGCAAGATCAATGTTCCCGGTTTCCGCAAGGGCAAGGCTCCCCGCGCTGTCGTAGAAAAGTTTTACGGCACGGGCGTGTTCTATGAAGACGCGATCAACGATCTGTATCCCACCGCGCTGGACGAAGCGATCCGCGAATCGGGCTACAAATATGTAGAAGACAAGATCGACCTCGACGTTGTGTCGGTTGGTAAAGAGGGCTTGTGCTTCAAAGCGGTTATCACCGTGGAGCCCGAAATCGAGCTGACGGAGTACAAAGGTCTTAAAGCCAAGAAAAAGGCCGTTTCCGTGAAGGAAGATGAAGTGAAGGCCGAGCTTGAAAAGCTGCAGGATCGCAACTCCCGTATGGTAACGGTGGAAGACCGTGCTGCTGCAGAAGGCGATACGGTTGTCTTTGATTTCGACGGTTACGTAGACGATGTGGCGTTCGAAGGCGGCAAAGCGGAAAACTATTCGCTGGTGCTTGGCTCCGGCCAATTCATCCCCGGTTTCGAAGAGCAGATTGTGGGCAAGAAGGCCGAAGAAGCTTTCGATGTCAACGTAACGTTCCCCGAAGATTATCACGCGGCTGAGCTCGCAGGCAAGCCGGCCGTGTTCAAGTGCGTACTGCACGAGATCAAGGTGAAGGAGCTGCCCGAGCTGAACGATGATTTCGCCAAGGATTGCAGCGAATTCGATACGCTGGAGGAACTCAAGGCCGATACCAAGGCGAAGCTGAAGAAGCAGAAGGAGCAGGCCGCTGATGAAGCGTTCGAAACCGAGCTGATGGATCAGCTGTGCGAAGCCGTGCAAGGTGAAATTCCGGAAGCTATGTATGAGAACCGCATCAACGAAAGCGTGCAGAACTTTGGCTATCGTCTGCAAATGCAGGGCCTCGATCTCGAAACCTACCTGAAATACACGGGTATGGATATGGCTGCTTTCCGCGACGGCTTCCGCGAGCAGGCCGTGAAGGCTGTGAAGGTGCGCTTGGCGCTGGATAAGATTGCACAGCTCGAAAACCTCGCTCCCACCGATGAAGAAGTGGAAGACGAATTCAAGAAGTATGCCGAGCAGTATTCGATGGAAATCGAAAAGATCAAGTCGCTCATTCCTGCCGAAGGCGTGCGCGGTGATCTGGCTGCCACCAAGGCTATGGATTTTGTGAAGGCTAACGCCGTTGCCCCCGCTAAAGCTACCAAAGCGAAGAAAGCGGAATAAGAAGGTAAATCCTGTCCCATATTATCACAGAAGAAAGGATGAATATTATGAGCTTTATTCCTTATGTTGTTGAACAGAGCAGTCGCGGCGAGCGCAGCTACGATATTTTTTCTCGTCTGCTGAACGACCGTATTATTCTGTTGTCCGATCAAGTGAACGATACGACGGCTTCACTGGTGGTTGCCCAACTTCTGTTCTTGGAAGGTCAGGATCCCGACAAAGATATTCACTTGTATATCAACTCGCCCGGCGGCTCCATTTCGGCCGGTATGGCGATTTACGACACGATGCAGTTCAT
>JAZQTE010000437.1:0-1108 GCA_045630505.1 Acutalibacteraceae bacterium
CAAACGTCCTTCTCCGCTTTTTGGTTACCTTATTTGCATTCGAACGACTGGCAATCGGTGCACTGCGCATCCGTAGGATTCGCTTCGTGCGTGCCTACCTTGATCGAATTCAGCGAGCAATAGTTACCGCCGGTACAATGATAACGGCACTGCTGGACCGAGCATTGGATCGCCTTGTTTTCTTTGCAAGTGTTGGTTTCCATAGGGGTACCCTCCTTGTACTGTGAATCGGCAAACGAAACGTTCACCGCTGTTAGTGTGCCCAACACAGTGGAAAATACCCGTATAAAAATCAAATTTAACGCATCATACCCACGGAGTCCATACGCCGCTGCGCTTGAGCGCAAACGTTTGAGGCGGTTCATCTCCGTTCTCTTCGTCAACACTGAGCGCTGCAAGCTCCTCGGGCAGCGTTAACGTGAGGTGCTCCAGTTCAGGGGATTCGTAAACCTTTTTCTGCTGTTTCATACGCCTCTGTCCTCTCATTCATCAGTTACTTCGGCAATGATAGCGCGCAATTCGTCCACGCCCTCGCCGCTTTGCGAGGAAAACGGAAGAAATTGCAGGCCCTCATATACAGAGAATTCTTTTTCAAACAACGCGAGCTGTGCTTCGCGTTCTTTTTTGTTTAGTTTGTCCGCCTTGGTGAGCACCACCATAAACGGCAGCTCACTTTCCGCCAACGCTTCCAGCATCTGCTTATCATCGGCCGTGGGCGGATGACGCATATCGATCAACTGCAGCACAAGCCGCAGATCACGGTCGTCCCCCAAATAGTGGCCGATCGCATCGGAAAAACGTTCTTTTTCCGCACGCGACAGCTTGGCGTAGCCGTATCCCGGCAAATCCACCAGCCGCAGCGTACTAAGACGATAGAAGTTTACAGTGATGGTTTTTCCCGGTGTAGCACTGGTGCGTGCTAACGATTTGCGATTAAGCAAACGGTTGATCAGTGAGGATTTCCCCACGTTGGAGCGCCCAGCAAAGGCAATCTCGGGAAGGGTTGACTCGGGCAGCTGCGCCGAGGTGCCGTACGAGCGGTCGTATTGGACGTTGCGGAAGTTGATCATAAGGAAGTCCTCATCGAGTTCATGTTGAGTGCGAATGT
>JAZQTE010000438.1:0-5939 GCA_045630505.1 Acutalibacteraceae bacterium
CGTTTGTGTTTATGATAAGCGGATAACGGAATGGATGTCCAAGCGTTTCAAAAAGAGTTTTCGAATATGCCCTTGTTCGTCGCATTCCACTTCACACGGTTCACCTAACACGGTTTCCGCCTTGGTGAAAGGCTTTTGCAGGGTGATGATGACGTTATCGATTGAGGGGACACGTTCAAAAACGATATACTCCATCGAATGGCGACTTTGTCGCATATTAACGAGATTAAGCAATACGTCTTCACCGTCTTGTTGTAATGCCACGTCGATACCGTCGACATTTAGCGACAGCCACGGTGTAATGAATTTACTGAGAAAATTACCGAAAATATCGGCGCCGATATACGATTTTCTGAAATCATAACACGCGCCAAAATCGCAACCGAAGAAAATGAGGCGGCCGCTGCCGACAGACTCGGTGCGATACAACGGGATCCATTCACTTTGATAATGGTCGTTTCCTCTGTATAGACCTGCTTCGCCTTGCTTCAAATCGATAACGGGCCCCTTTACCGACATACAATCATCGTTATCGTTAATAAGGGTACGGCCCGTCGGCAAAACGGCACCGAGTTCAATACCGACAGCTTTTGAGAAAAGCTCACAAACAGTAGCCCCTACGGTGATGAGCGTACCGCCGTTGGCGGCGTATTTCAACAGCGCTTGCACAGAGGCTTCGGGTAAATGCTTCCATTCGGGCACCAGCACCGCTTCGTAATTCGATAGGAGCTCCGTTTGGTGTTCAAGTATAATGTCGGCCGTGTAGCCACTATCGAGTACGGCATGCAGAAGACCTTTCAGTGACGTACATCGGCCGGGAGGATTGTATACGCACGGATCAGCAGCGGTTTCCTCGTACCGTGATTCAGCCGAATGGAAAAGCGCCACCTGCGCCAAAGGCTTTTTGCCATATAAGAAGCGTCGAGGGTGCATAAAGTCTGCTACACGACGAAATGTATCCTTTCGAGTGCGAACAGCGCTTCCGTTTGAATTTTGGGTGATATACATTTGAAAGCCGCCGCCTTGCGTAATAACAGAAGCAGCTTCTTGCATCATTTGCTCGGCAGATTTACTCACGCTTCCGTAGGAATTATATTCGGTGCCGAAAGACCAGCTCATCAGATCCCACGGCTTGCCTTGGTGCGCAATACAGCGCGTTTCAAAACGAATACGGTGAGCGCTGTTGGCAGGATCAAAATCGCCCGAGATATAATCAACGGCCGCCTTCGGCTTTTCGGGAACTTGCGACGTATATAACCAGTTACTGCCGATGCAGAATTGCGGTGCGTGGTGATGTAATTCATCTACATAGTGGGCAATAAATTTTTCAAACCCGTCCCGCATCACACGGTTGTGCTGTGAATAGGTCATTCCTTCAGTTAAATATGGTTTTGCGTTTTCGGAATAGTCGCGATAAACCGCCCAGTTATCACCATCTACCCACACACCGTCGATGCCGTATTCGTCGATAAGCTCTTTCAACTGAGGGATCATCAAATCGTCCACATAGGAAGAAAATACCGACGTGCAGCTCGTGTTCACGGTGCCGTCTTCGTTTACCACCGCCGCTTCGGGATGGGCTTTGATATATTCGCTATCCATAATCCCCGAATAATGCACGTAGATCGGCAAGTTGTAGGAATGCACGGTATCTACCCAGACTTTGAGGTTATCGGCCATCAATTTATCGGCGGCTTTACCTACACGCGTGGGATAGCAGCTGTTGCCGGGATGCCCTTTACAATCGCACTGAACGAAATCGGGGTGCGCTTCTTCGATATACCACGCGATATCTTCGGGTGTGGTGTTTTGCCCGATTTCGAAGGTGTTTTGTGCATGAAAATCGAAGTGCAAACCGAAATAACGAGAATGGTTCATAAGAAATTACCCCCAAAATGATAAGACGATGGCTGCCAATGACAAAAGCACGGGAAGCACCATCAGTTTTTCTTTTTCAAAACATACGGCAATAATTTGTGTAGCAACAAAGCCGATGGCTCCACTGAGCGGCACATGGAAAATAATATCACCGCTTTTTAAGATCGCCAACGTCAGCAACGAGCTTAGGTTGGAAGACAGCGTATTCATCACAACGTAGATATATTGCTTCGGACGGATCGTCCGAACCTCGGCAACACAGTTCCGAACATTCCCGCGTTGCGTGATCAAGGCGATCGTCACGGATACCGCCAAGCAAAAAATATTGGTAAGCATAAAATATGAACTGTCATCTACCACGCGCGTATCGATGGCATAAAGCTTACTAATGACATTGGAGGCAACGCCGTTCAACACCATAGCGATACTAATTAACCAGCCCACTAACGTGGTTTCGCGCGTGTTTATGCGCTTCATTTGAGCGAACACCGCAATAGATGCGGCAAGCTTTAGTGCTACACGCAGCAAGGCTATTCCGGTTAGGGCTTCGCTAAAAAGCCACACCGCTGTAAAACAATTAAGCAATTGCGAGGCACATCCGCGTACAATGCCCGAACCAACAATATCTGCATGGCGAAATATCGCGATGCCTGTATATTGCGATACCAAGCATATGGCGGCAAACACTAAAGCGTACAGTGTGGTAACTGCGTTAAATTGCGGACGAAATCCCGTAAGTATTAGGAAAAAGAACGTGGCAATCGTGCAGGTAACGCAGGAAAATACGGCTAAGCTGAACACGCTATTGGTGCTTCGGCTGTATTTTACACCCGAAAAAGTATTCGTAAAGCTGCAGGCTGCCAATCCCAAATAGTACAAAAGCATCGTATCACCGCCTTAAAGCAACTACATTGTACACTTAGGCTGTTGACAATTCAAGACATTTTGCGTTACAATAATGGACAGAATTTTACCTTTCGAGGTGATTGATATTGCAAACTGAAAAACGTGTTTTTGAAACGCAGCACTGCACCGATGTACAGTGCGTTTGTCATTTGCATCACGAGGCGGAATTTATTCTGGTGAACAGCGGCACGGTGCGTGTTTTGCAAAGCAAAGGCGATACGGTGCTGCACGCAGGAGAAGCACTGTACGTAAAGCCTCTTGAGGTACACGGCTTTCGAACAGACGACACCTCACAGTGTACTATTCTTATCTTCCCTATCGATCTGGTTCACGAGTTTGCGTCGGCGCGCGTATCTCCGCGCCCGTTTCGTTTGGCCGAGCATTTATGCCAACAGCTATCCACACTAAACGCTGACGCTTGCTTGGATACGTTCCACGCCCGTGCCGTTCTGTATCCGCTTTGCTGTGAGATTTTAGCGCATTGTCCGTATGCGCTCGGAGAGTACGTAGACGGCACGGCTTTGTCGCGCGTGGAACAATATATTTCCGAAAATATAACCACGCCGTTATCACTGCGAACCGTGGCGGCAGCTACGGGATTTAACGCCTCGTACCTTAGCCGTATGTTTCACAAAAGCAAAGGTATTGGTTTCTTGGAATACGTAAATATGCTTCGTTGCTACCGTGCCGTGCGGCTCTTATCCTCGGCAGAAGAACTGTCGATCTCTGAAATTGCCTATCAAATCGGTTTTGAAAGCATCCGCACGTTTAACCGCGTGTTTTTACAAATCTACGGTATCACGCCCTCGCAAATGAAACAGCGTCGAACTGCTTCATTTCCACGATAAAAAGAACCGTCGCAACGCGACGGTTCTTTACTTTACGCCAATACGGCCTTATGGAACACTTTTTTACCTTTGCGAAGCTTTACGCCGGCCGTTAAGGCTTCGAGCGAAACGGTATCGTTCGGGTTTTCGACTTTGTTTTCGTTCACGGCAACGCCGCCTTGTTGAATCAAACGGCGTGCTTCGCTCTTGGACGGAGCCAAACCGCAAGCAATCATCAGGTCCATAATGCCGATCGCGCCATCAGTGAGTTGATCGGCGGTAATGGTGGTAGTAGGCATATTAGAATCATCGCTACCGCCTGCAAACAGTGCGGCCGAGGCTTCTTTTGCTTTTTTAGCCTCTTCTTCACCGTGTACCAGTGCTGTCAGCTCCTCGGCCAAAATCTCCTTGGCCTTGTTGAGCTGAGCGCCCTCCCACGAATCCATTTCATCGATCTGCTCAAGCGGCAGGAACGTGAGCATACGAATACATTTGAGCACGTCTTCGTCGCCCACGTTGCGCCAGTATTGATAAAATTCATACGGTGTGGTTTTGTTGGGATCCAGCCACACAGCGCCCGAAGCAGTTTTACCCATCTTCTTGCCTTCGGAGTTAAGCAGCAGCGTGATCGTCATCGCATGGGCATCCTTGCCGAGCTTGCGACGGATAAGCTCCGTGCCGCCAAGCATATTCGACCATTGGTCGTCACCGCCGAACTGCATATTACAGCCGTACTTTTTGAACAGATGATAGAAGTCATACGACTGCATAATCATATAATTGAATTCCAAGAACGACAAACCTTTTTCCATACGCTGCTTGTAGCATTCCGCCGAGAGCATACGGTTAACCGAGAAGCAAGCACCTACCTCGCGCAAAACCTCAATGTAGTTAAGATCCATCAGCCAATCGGCATTATTTACCATAATGGCCTTATCTTCACCGAAATCAATAAAGCGTTCCATCTGCTTTTTAAAGCAATCGCAGTTATGTTGAATGGTTTCGGGAGTCATCATTTGGCGCATATCGGTGCGTCCCGAGGGATCGCCGACCATAGCCGTACCGCCGCCGATGAGTACCACGGGCTTATTCCCTGCCATCTGCAGGCGCTTCATCAGGCAAAGCGCCATAAAATGACCGACGTGCAACGAATCGGCCGTGGGATCGAACCCGATATAAAACGTGGCTTTGCCCTCGTTTATCATATCACGAATTTCTTGTTCGTTAGTAACCTGCGCAATCAAGCCGCGGGCTACCAATTCTTCATAAATCTTCATAAGTTTCACAACCTCGCTTTTATTAACGCTAATTGTACCACCATTCTTCGTTTAAGTAAAGAGTAAAAATGCTTTTTTCTCTTTTTTTGGCAGAACTTGACTTTTCGAGCGAAAGAGAGTATAGTTTTGGGTTGAAAAGGAGTGTTGATTATGAACCAATTGCGCTTTGAAAAGCATACCCCGAAATATCAGGGCCAAGAAATGATGGAATATTTGGCTGCTGCCAAGTATGAGGATCTTCCTGAAGAAGTGATCACTCGTGCGAAGCACGTTATTTTAGATACGGTTTCCTGCATTTTGGCAGGCCGCGTTACCCGCACTATGTTTGGAACGCAATTGGATTTTATGGCCGAGGACGTCGTTGGTACCGTTTCGCCGTTAGGCTGTGATTTTAAAACCAACGCCGCCATGGCTGCTTTTTTGAATGCTGTTCACGCACAAACTCACGACTATAATGACGGGTTAAACAACAGCGGCATGCTTGGTGGTGCTTATCACCCCGGCCGTACCGTGGTTTCGGTAGCACTCGCTGTGGGGCAGCAGCTGCATTCTACCGGTAAAGAGATCTTATTAGCGGTGGTGCTCGGCATTGAGGCTGCCGCACGTATGCGCAACAACAAAGGGCTCTCCTACGTGGCCGATTCGTATTCCGCTGCTGCAGTTGCCGCCAAGCTGATGCATGCCACGCCCGAGCAATTCCGCTATGCCATGGCACGAGCGGCATATTTCAGCCCCTCGGCCGCTACTAAAAATAATCCTTCCCTCTTGGAAAGCACCGGCTTTGAAGCTGCCTCGCAAACCAACAATGTAATGTGCTACGGTACGGTTGCCCGTTTCGGCGTTGAATCTGCCGCTATGTCTGTGCGCGGGTTCCGCAGCCCCTTGTTTGATGATAACAACGCTCTTTCCACCCGTTTTGCCACTTGCGGATTGGGTAAGAACTACGAATGTATGAATATGTACTTCAAGCCGTGGCCCTGCTGCCGCAAGACGCACGGCGCTATCGACGCTGCGCTGACTCTCAGAAACGAGCACGGCGTGAAAGCGGAAG
>JAZQTE010000439.1:0-4330 GCA_045630505.1 Acutalibacteraceae bacterium
ACCAAGGCAAATACCGCAATCCAATGCATCCATTCCATTCAGATAATCCACGGCGCTTTGCATCTGCTTGGGGCAGCGGTGAATATCGGTGGAAACGAGCATTGCAAACCGCTTCGGCTTTTTCTCGCCGTGGCCGTAAACGCCAAGGGCTGCCGCTGCATTCACAATATGCTCAACGTCCTTGTTTCTCTCCAAAATTGCGCTCATTTTTATTTCCTCCTTAATATGTAACCGACGTAAACGTTCGGTCTACCATCGTGTTCGTGACATTGGCACCGATACGCACCATATTGATACGCCGATGCTTGGTATCGATCCCCAGCACCGTAAGACAATCCTCGGCCTTAGTGCCTTCCAGCCGCGGCAGGTCGCTGTCGCCGTTCGACCACGTATCACTTGCCGCACACGGGAACGTGAGTATCAGCTGATCGGTATACGGATCGGCCGTTCCGCGATGATCGCGATGCACGTGACCGATCAAATACGCAGCAAAGATTCCCTTGCCGCGCGCCGTAAAATCGGCATTCACACAAAGCGTGGGCAATCCTGCGTATTTGGAAAGCGGCGGATATTCCTTGGAAAACGCCTTGCCGTGCATCCACGCGTGCACGATATCCGGTACAATATTGCTTTTACCGTAGGCACCCTCGTGTGCGTAAATACCAAACGTTTCCTGATTCCACGCACACGGTATCTCCAAAGGCGCATCGGGATAATCGTGCCGTGCGATGATCACGTGATGCTCACTCGGCGTGCGTTTTAAGGTTTCCACCAGCCAATCCAGCTGCGCTTGATCCAAGCAGCTCAAGCCGCGATCATATACAAAATCGCCATTTTCGTCACGTTCATCGGGTGTCATATAATTGTTCAACACGATCAACGTGAGGGAATACTCCTCAAACGACACTGCGTAATAGGTCTTATCCAGTTTGGGCAACCCCATATGCTCGCGTAGCGGCAGCAAGTATTTTTCAAACACCTGCTCCACCGTGCCGGCTTGCACGGCACGGGTGGTATTTCCCGAATCGTGATTACCGATCACCGTGAACAACCGCTTTTCAGAACGAAGCACATCGTTTATGTACCACGCAGCGTCGTTTTCCGTGAAATCGTTTCCCATATGATCACCAAGCGAAATACCCACGTCGATGCCGTCTTTATAATTAAGATACGTCACCATACTCGACATTCGCTCGTAGCTGCGATGCACATCCGACATCACCAGCATTCCGAAATACTTATCCGCTTGTTTTCCGTGCTTGTAATGCCCCAAATTCAGCGCTGCATTTACGATATGCTCCACGTCACGGTTGCGTTCAATAATCTCGCTCATAATCTTGCCCCCGTCATCAGCACAGCGGCTTGCCTTCCCATTCGGGCTCGGGCTCCACGCCCATCACTGCCGCAATCGTCGGCGTAATATCCAAGATCGAAACATCGTCCAGAATGCGCCCTGCTTCAAAACGCGGGCCGCGGAAGAACATCGGAATCGTCATATCCTCGGGCAGGTCGGTGCCGTGCATACGCTCGTGACCGCCGTGATCCGCCGTGACGATCACCGTGTATTCGTCACCGAATTCTTCGATCACACGCTGCACATTGCTGATCGCCACCGAAATGCGGCGCAAATATTCGTCGCTCATCCAGCCCGTTTCGTGGCCGCCCATTTCGTCGGTATCCACTTGATACAAGAAAACGAAATCGGGTTTATACTGACGAATCTGCTTGATAGCCGCATCGGCCAGCAGCACGTCCACGTTTTGCTCAAAATAGGCGTTGATATACGTCGTCAGCTTGCAGGTAGAGGGCGGCGCTACGTCGCGTATCGGTTCCCAACCGTAATAAAAGGCGTTCACGCTGCCGTAGGCCTTCAGCTTTTGGAATAAGCCCATCACCTCGTGCACCTGCGGCACGAAGGTATTGGAGGTCACACCGTGCCGCATCGGCGGCAGGCTGTAAAACATCGACATATGGCACGGCAGCGTGATCGACGGGAACACCGTTCGTGCATTAAACGTGTACGACGCATCCTTCATCAGTTGCTGCAAATACGGATTACCGCATTGCTGCAGCCCGTCGGGGCGCATACCGTCGATGGATATCAAAATCACTTTTTCTTTCATAAACAGCACTCCCTATTATGAACGCCCGCAACAATACGCCACGGCTCTCTTGAAGCTCGTTCCATCATTTTTCAACGAATTTCACGGCTGTGCCGTAAGCAATCACTTCAGCGGCGCCTTGCATAATGGCAGAGGAAGCATACCGAATGTTCACAACCGCATCGGCACCCAGCTCTTCCGCTTCGGCAACCATACGTTTCGTGGCCAAAGCACGCGCGGTATTCATCATTTCGTTATAGGATTTCAATTCGCCGCCCACCAGCGTTTTAAAGCTCTGTGCAATATCGCTGCCGACGTGCTTGGACTGAATGGTGCTCCCCTTCACAAGCCCCAGCATTTCCAATTCTTTGCCGCTGATGTAATCAGTATTTACTAAGATCATCTTCCTCACCCTTCTTTATCTCTTTAATTCTTTCTATGCACACCTTCACCGTCACCGCCGACATGGCAAACGGAATGATACCCAACACCCATTTGAGAACACCGTTCAACAAGGCGATCAGCACAGTAAAGTACACAACAAAATACGCAATAGCAAGTACCGACACCACGATCGGCACGATTATTTTTTTCCGTTTCGAGTTCATAACATCACGTCCGCCGTTCACTCTCTTTATTTTCGCAACAGCAAAGCTACACTTTCCACGTGCCTTGGGAAAACAGCGTGAATAAAATGGCACATATTCATGCCGTTGTCACGACCCCCGGCGTCCGGAATATGCCGTTGATCAAAATCGTTATTGATTACTACTTATTCATGGTTAATTGATTTTTGTTCAGGCGTATCAAATAGAGACGATGTAATATACATATTGTTTGTCCGAAAACGCTACGGTAGTCGAATGGTTTTCAGTGTCACCATTTACCTCAGCAATACTCGTAAGTGTGATTTTTTCCGCCGCGCTGTCTATTGAAATATCCAGATTGAATTCGGTAACGTTCCACCAGTTATACTGATAAATCACTGCTTTTATCGGCTCATTTAATCCGTCTATATGGATAACCAGCGAATACGGACCATATTCGCCGCCGTGAATAGAAGTCTTCAATCCGTCTGAATCTTTATGAGCTTTAACACTGATTTCATCCTTGAATTCATATTGTCCGGTCACATCATCGCTTATCAGGTTATACGTTTCTCCATCCATTGTTACGTGAATGATTCCCGTGATTCGATCGAATGGATATAAAAAATGATAAAACACCGGTTTAAAAAAGAAATCAAGTATTCCTGATGCCAATACGGCAACTGCAAGGATAACGGCAATGATGGTGATCGATTTTTTTGCTTTCATAATTCATATTTCTCCTTTTCAAAACCAGGTTGTTTAAAAAACATCTAACCTGTAGTCACGACCCGGCTCGAGACATCAATACGACTGATTCCACATGGGCCGTGCGCGGGAACATATCCATCTTGGCCGTTATAGGGAACATGTCCATTATCTTCTAAAAGGAAATTGTTTTGCATAATTAAAATTATCCGCAAAAAAACCTGTTCCCCGTTTGTTTTTAGCAAATAGTTTTTTCTTTGAAATAAGCTTGCGTGGTATCTTAACCTTTTGAACGTCACTTTCAAAATAATAAAGACCTGTTTCAAGTTCATTTTCCTTTGGCAGTTTTCCTAACAAGGTACTATACGGTTCACCAATTATTATTGGGTTGCCTTTTTTCTCAGGTATTCCTTTCCACCACCAACTACATACCAGAGATTCTTCTTCGTCAATTATCTCAGCGTAAAATGGCTTAAACAGTCTTCCAACTTCTTTAAACAATCTTTTAATAGCAAACTGCCAATTTGGTTCTAAGTACGCTTCTTTAAGCATTTCAATTTCAATCTTATTGCAGCGATAGTCTTCTATCGCAAACCTTTGATTTTCAATGTAAGCATCAGACAAAAAAATATATGTTATTGGCTTTGTGCAATATATAACCGGACTATGATCATCATTCAAAAATCTTATTAGATGCTCTTTTCCTGTTTCAGAATATTTAAACTGTGGTGGTTCAAACGGTCCATATCGTCTTGGCAAGGCTTGAGGAAAATACTTTTCAAGCAGTTCAACAAAATCTGCCAACTGATTAGATAAACTTTGTTGACAATCCATATACCAACAAATTGAAATTTTTTCTGCATCTCGTGTTGCCCGAGTAAATGTTTTTCTTTTATTAACTAATAAAACGCCATTTTCAAGCTGCGGATTCTC
>JAZQTE010000440.1:0-4088 GCA_045630505.1 Acutalibacteraceae bacterium
ATAAAGAATAACATTGGCGCAAAACCAATCATTTGAACTACACCAGACATTGAAGCCATGTTAAAGTATGTTGCGAACATAACTGTGTTTGCTGTTGTAGCCGCGTTCATACCAAGGAACATACCCACAGCAGCCAAGGTGGCACCCACGGCAGGACGGTTCTTCATAAAGTTGCCAAACGCACTGAGCACGTTAAATTTCTCGCTCTCGTTCGTCTTTACGGCGTTTTCGTCCATACGAATCGTGGTGGTTTTAATCATAAACAAGAAGCAAACAAAACCGATAACACCCATAATGAGGGCAGCGATAAACACGCGGTCACCCAGCAGGATCTGCTCTTGCACGCCCGTTTCGGGATTAACCTTGGGAGTACCGTCGGCATTGAACACTTTTTGCCAAATCAGCAGCGGCAGAATCACGTTGGGGAGAATGTTACCGAGCATCGAACCGATGGAACGCCACGAAGACAGCTCTGCACGCTCGCCGGCATCCTCGGTGATCAGCGAAAGCATCGAGCCATAGGGCACGTTCGCAATCGTGTAAAAAGCATCCCACACGATATAGCCAAGGATGAACAGAATCGCTTTCACTACCACGGGCGCATTCGGGAACGGCAGAAACACCGCTGCACCGCCAACCAGCAGGCCGATGGCACCAATGAAAATGTACGTCTTAAACTTGCCCATCTTGTACTTGCGACGGTCGGCGTCGATCATCGAGCCGATCATCGGATCGTTGATAGCATCCCAAATCTGAACAGCCAACAACAGCGCAGACAGCAAGCCCGTTTCCAGCATCATATATACCAGCCAGAACGTTTGAACCGTGCCCTTGAGCGCAAAGCTCATATTGCAACCCAAGTCACCGGCAGCGTACGCCAAGTTATCGCGGATACCGAACTTGCGGTAACCCTTGGCGTCCAGTTTTACTTCTTTTTTCTTCTTAGCCATTTCTTCCTCTCCTCATCCGCGTGAAATTTAGGATTCACTGTTTTGATTGTAGCAAATTTAACAATCTATGTGTTAGTAAATTTTTTCTGCTATTTAGTAATATTTTTAGGTTATCTATTGAATAGATTGTAAAATTGTGCTATTCTAAAAAATGTTGGTATAAACTATTTGTTGAAATTGCCAAGAGGTGTTGTGAATGACTTACGAAGCGTCCTTGCGTTTTTTACAAAACACGCTGCGAAAGTGCCGCCTTCAAACGCTGCTGCTTTCCGAAAGTGAATATACCGATCCTCGTTTGGATTACGCTCTGCGTCAACAGCTGGAAATTGCCGGTGATTATAGCAGCTTTTTTGCTGAATATTTTTCAAGAGTAGCGGATAACACCGTATACAAGCTGTCCGATCCGTTTTTACTTCACTACTTATTCTTGCGGCTCCCCGACGACGGACGCTTGCTGTTCATCGGCCCCTATCTCACCGAAGAAACCACAAAGCAACAACTGTTGGAGCTGTCGGAACGCACCGGATTAACACCGCTGCAATTTTCACGGTTGGAATCTTTGTACAGCAGCATACCCGTTATAAACGTATATCACACTGTTTTTGCCATGCTGGATACGTTTGGAGAAATCATTTGGGGCGGCGAAAAGTCTTTTTCCCTCATCGATATCAACCGCGAAAGCACCGGCGATCTCGCCCCGTTTTCTGCGCCTCTTGCGCCGGAAAACACCGTTCATACGATGGCGTTGCTCGAAACCCGTTATTCCTACGAAAACGAATTGATCGAAGCGGTGTCGCAAGGACTAACCCACAAAGCCGAATTAATGCTTTCGGGATTTTCACAAACGGCCTTTGAGCAGCGCTTGGCTGATCCCCTGCGCAACTTGAAAAACTACGGTATTATTATGAACACTTTGCTGCGTAAAGCGGCAGAAAAGGGCGGCGTTCATCCACTTTATTTGGATAAAACCTCCACGGCGTTTGCAGGACGCATCGAAATATGCGCTACCGCAAACGATGTTCGCGAACTGATGACGGATATGTTTCGCTCGTATTGCCGCTTGGTAAAAACGCACGCGCATAAAAAGTATTCCCCGCCGATTCAAAAAACCATCGCACTTATCGACACCGATTTGGCAGGAGAATTAACTTTACATGCTCTCGCTAAATTGCAAGGGCTAAACCCGGGGTATCTTTCCTCCCTCTTCCACCGTGAAACCGGTGAAACACTTACCGAGCATATCACCCGTAAGCGTATCCATCAAGCCAAATATCTCCTTGGTAATTCACACCTGCAAATCCAAACCGTTGCTCAGCATTGCGGCATTCCCGATGTAAACTATTTTTCCAAGCTGTTTAAAAAACACGTTGGCAAAACGCCGCGCGAATATCGCAACAAAACCCGATAAAAAAACTCCGAGCTTACACTCGGAGTTTTTTTATCGCTCTAACATTAATTGACGGAAGGTATCGATTTGCGCTTGCGTTACACCGCAATCCGTGATCAAGAAGTTGGCAATCGCATCCGAAAGCTTGCCCGAAGCCGTACCGTAATCCTGCATCATCGTGTTATACAACGGCCCCCACGCGATATAGTTACCGCCGCCATTTTGCATTATACCGTTTGCCTTGAATTTCACGGGATCACTGCTCATATCTATCGCCGAGCGCAGTCTTCTGCCTCGGTGAGAGAAGCTCGTAAGCTCGAAATCTCTGGTTAGATCCTCGTGTGATACACCGAGCAAGCCGTTGATAATAAAACTCAATGTACCCGTTCTGTCGGCACCGGCATTGCAATGGAAATAGACAGGATAATACATTTCTTGGCTGAGCGTTTTAAAGATTTTTCCCAACGCCGCTTTAGAAGAAGCGCTGTTAAAAATATAATCGTACTGCGAAAGCGTTGCATTTACATACAGACCGCCGAATACGTTGCTTTTCACATTCGCATCATCGCCGCGCAGATCCAACTGCGTGCGAATACCCAGCTGATCCTTAAACACTTGCATGCCGTTGGTTGTAATTTGAGGAGCGCCCTTGTAGCCGTCGATACACGCTCCGCGATACAGCATACCGTATTTTACCATTTTTCCGCTTTCGGTTTTCCAGCCACCGAGATCACGCACGTTATCGGTTCCCTCAGCTTCGATCCACCGCACCTGCGTATCCTTCACCTTTACGGTACGCACCTCGGATTCCACGCCGTTTCCCGTTGTGACCTTCCAATAATACGTACGCCCCGGCAAAAGGTTTGAAATGCGCATACTGTTATCCGTCGTCAGCCAGCCCTTCACATTAGTAAACGTGGGATCCTCCGAAACGAATACACGCCACAGCATTCCGTCTGACTTCCAATGCGCCGTAAACGCCGCCGCCTTTGCTTGTCCCGTATACGAAGCCACCCAAAACTCCGCCGCCTCTTGTGCGTTATCAATGGCGAGATATTCTTCCACCCAAAGCGATTGAGATTCCACGATCACTCCGTCAGCAGGTTCCAGCAACGTTATTCCGTTGTTCGCCGTCGTGGGAAGCGCCGTGGTTTTTACGCTCGTTCTCGATGTCGTGGTACGTTTAACCGTTGGCTCCCACGCTAACGTACTCGTTGTTTCCGTTGCCGCTACCGTCGTTACATTCGGGAGTGTTGTATTTTTACTCGCTTCTGTTTTCACCATAACATCCTCCGTTGCCGCAGTGGTTACCGTGGTCGCCGCTGTCGCTGTCACTGTTGTTGTCGGCGCGGTCGTCGACCCCGTCGGTTCGGCACCGCAAGCGCAAAGCAGCAACAATGCCGCCGCACAAGCCAATACTCTTTTCATCCCATCACCCCGTTTTTTTAAAAGTATACCGCAAAAAACTCTCTGTGGCAATAGAAAAAAGTCCAAGTTGATACAACTTGGACTTTTTATAGAGTTTGTTTACAGCTTCACCGAAGCGATACCGTCTTCCCCGTAGGCAATGCGGTCGCCGCGGCATTCCAAGCTATCCACGTATTTGAAGTAGTCTTCAAAGGTGGCAAACGGAGGAACGAATTCTTCCTTGATCTTCTTGGCGCGTTCGCCGCCGTTCTGAAGCAGCAACGTGATCATACCGATCTGCCATTTAGCGGAGCCGACACAAGCCAGTTCAGGGTTTTGAATAA
>JAZQTE010000441.1:0-9296 GCA_045630505.1 Acutalibacteraceae bacterium
GGAAAGGATGACTTCCGCGCCTTCGGCACCGATAGAGAATGCGCCTTTGACGTTATGTCCGTTCGAGAGGGCATCGTTAAAAAACACGCCTTTGGCGCAGGCGAAGATCAGGAACTCACGGTAAACAAATAAAAAACAGCCGACACAGTCGGCTGTTTTTTTATTCTCGTATCAAGCCCGTAGTATGATCCTCGCCGCACGGCAGAGGCGTGGCAAACGCCAAGCCGTACAAATCGGTGATGCGCGTTTCCTTTTCCCACAAGGCCTTGCATTCATCGTCCAGCTTTGCCACCTGCGCCGAACGGTACAAAAGTGGCAGGGTAGGCTTCGCGGCAGATAAGATCTCCTTGCCGCGCGCATTGGCAGCTAACACACGAAGATAGGGGATAGGACGTGCGGAGTCTTCGGCGGTGATGCCCAAGTACGCACACCAGAGCAGCCGCCGCACCCGTGTGAGCGGATAACGCTTGGTCTTAACGGCTTCTTCCAATTCCTTCAACGTTTTGGCGTTGCGCACGGCGTTGTACACACGGTTTTCCAAGCCTTCGGTAACACCTGCTACCGCTTTAAGCTGCTCGGGCGTCATCGTTCTCAAATGGCCGAGCACGGCGCGCTCCAGCCGCAAGGGGCTTGCAGGGATGCGCTGCTTCAGCGCTGCATCGGATACCACAGCGGTGCACGCCTGCGGCATATACGGCAGAGCGTTTATGAGCCGATCCGACGTCATCAACGTGCGCAAATACGTAGCGGAAGCCATATCGCCGAGCGGAGCCATGCTGTCGTGCTCGGTTCCGATGCGCTGCACCGTAAACGGTTCCATATTACTGCCGAGCTTGCGCAGCGCTTTTATGTATTCCACGCCGAGCGTGTTGTTCGGCGTAGCCAGCACCGAGGCCGCTTTGTCGCCGGCAATCTCCTTCAACGCCTTTTGCTGTGCGTCAGCATACGCCGAGCCCATACTCATAAAATATTTCATAAGTGAGGTGAAACGTTCGGTTTCCATTATATCCACTGCGTGCAGCAGGGGAGCCACGTTGCCTGCCTCGCTGCCAAAGGAGATTACGTCCACGCAGCCCAGCGCCTCCAGCAGCGATACGGCACCGAAGGCAAAACGCTCGGCCGAGGATAAGCACCACGGCGTGGGCAATTCGATCACCAGATCGGCACCGCCTGCCAAAGCGGCTCTGGCACGGTCGAATTTCGGCATCACGGCAGGCTCGCCGCGCTGCACAAAGCTGCCGCTCATGACCGCCACCACGTGCGTGGCTTCACAACCACCGCCTGCTTCGCGCGTTTTTTCAAGCTGCCGTGCATGCCCGTTATGGAACGGATTATACTCGGCCACCACGCCGGCAATACGCATTTAAAACACCTCCGACTCTTTTTTATAAAAACTCTTGAAAATTTTATCGTTTCGTACTATTATAGTATACGGTATATTTATACAAAAATCAATACTATGGAATAGGGGCGTAAAATCTATGAAAATTCTGGTAATTAACGCAGGTAGCTCGTCGCTGAAATATCAGCTTATCGATATGGACGGCGAGGAGCTGGTAGCCAAGGGCCTGTGCGAACGCATCGGCATCGATGGCAAGTTTACTCACAAGCTGGGCGACGGCCGCACGGTTTATGATGCAGCAGAAATTGCTATGCCCGATCACGCTACTGCTTTCGAGCAGGTAAAGACGGCGCTGATGACGGGTGAGGATAAGGTTATCAACGATATTTCCGAAATCACGGCCATCGGTCACCGCGTGGTGCAAGGCGGTTCCAAATACGATCGCTCGGTGCTTATCGATGAAGACGTGCTCAAGGCTGTTCGTGAATACGAAATCCTCGCTCCTCTTCACAACCCTGCTTGCCTCAAGGGTATCGAGGCTGCCACCGAAGCGTTCGGCACGGAAATTCCGCAGGTTGCCGTGTTCGATACCGCATTCCATCAAACGATGCCCGAAGTGGCCTATATGTTCGGCTTGCCGTATGAATACTACGAAAAATACGGTGTGCGCCGCTATGGTTATCACGGCTCGTCCCACCGCTTTGTGTCGGCTCGCTGCTGCGAACTGCTTGGCAAACCCGACGGTAAGGGCACGCGCATCATCACCTGCCACCTCGGCAACGGCTCTTCGCTTGCCGCTTTGAAGGACGGCAAGGTCATCGATACCACCATGGGTATGACTCCGCTGGATGGTTTCCTGATGGGTACGCGTTGTGGCGCTATCGATCCCTCCATCGTCACCTTCCTGATGGAAAAAGAAGGCCTCACTCCTAAAGCAATGGATGAGGTTATGAACAAAAAATCCGGTATGTTCGGTGTGGGCGGCTACAGCGACGACCGCGACATTGCCAAGGCAATGGAAGAGGGCAGCGAAAGAGCCAAGCTCGCATGGGATCTGCGCCGTTATCAGATTCTCAAATACATCGGCGGTTACGTAGCAGCCCTCGGCGGTCTGGATGCCATCGTCTTCACGGCGGGTATCGGCGAAAACTCCGAGCGTCTGCGTGCGGAAATTCTGGAAGCTCTGTCCTATATGGGTGTGAAGCTGGATGCCGAAGCCAATAAGGTGCGCGGCAAGGAACAAGAAATCACCACCGCCGATTCCACGGTGCGTGCGTTCATCATTCCCACCAACGAAGAGCTGGTTATCGCTCGCGATACCAAAGCCGATATCTGATCTTAACGAAAAGCAGGGCCACCCTTGGGCGGCCCTGCTTTTGTGCAACCGTTAATCGCGGTTTTCAGGCAGACAGTTGCGGCGGCGAAACAGCAGCGTAATACACCAAATACCTGCAAGCGCCACCAGTGTGTAGATCACACGGCTGATCGGCCCGTCCTGACCGCCGCCGATCCACGCTACCAAGTCAAACTGGAACAAGCCGATGCTGCCCCAGTTCAGTGCGCCGATGATCACCAAAATCAATGCGATCGTATCCATAGAGTTGTCCCTCCTTGTTTGCGAACTTGCTTTCGCAACAGTAGTATGAACGTGTTTTTTTAAAATATGCGGCGCCGTTTTTAAAATATTTACAAATCTTTCATACACTGTTTTTAAAACGGTGTATCATAATAAGGGTGAAGGTATGTTTGGGTATATTACCACGTATCAGCCGGAACTGAAAATGGGCGAATTTGAACACTATCGCGGCTTGTATTGTTCGCTTTGTCGCCGCTTGGGAAAACGCTACGGCCCCACGGCGCAAATGACACTCAGCTACGATATGACGTTTTTGTTGCTGCTGTACGCGGCGCTTTCGGAAGACTGTGTAGGCTTCGAACGCGGCCGTTGTCCGTACAATCCGTTTAAAAAGCGGTTGTGCTGCGGCGACTCGCCGCTACTGGACCGTGTGGCCGATGCGTCGGTGCTGCTCGTCTATTATAAAACGTTAGACACGGTGGCCGACAGCACGTTTTTCAAACGAACGGCGGCGCGGCTGGCGCTTGTTCCCGCTGCACGTCATCGCCGCCGCGCACGTGCATACGCCCCCGAGCTGGACGAAGCAATGGCTGCGTACGTTAAAGAGCAAGCGGCGCTCGAAAAGGCTCACACGGCTTCCACGGATGCCGCAGCCGAGCCAACCGCCAAGCTGCTTTCATTTTTGTGTGCCGATATCGCACGCAACGACTCCGAGCGACGGGTGCTCGAACGGCTCGGTTATTGTCTTGGCCGCTGGATCTATTTGTTAGATGCGGCAGATGACGTAGAGCGCGACAGCAAAAGCGGTAACTACAATCCGCTGTTGGAGGGGCAAGCCCTGCCGCTCACCCCCGAAGCGCTGTCTGCTTGCCGCGAACGGGTGCGGCTGTCGCTTAACGCTTCGCTTGCGGAATGTAAGGCAGCGTACGAATTACTCACCGTCCATCGGTTCGACGGCATTCTTCGTAATATTTTAGAGTACGGTATGGCTGCTTCGCAGCGCAAGGTACTCAGCGGAAAACCCGAACAACGGGAGGGAAAGAAATGAAAAATCCTTATGAAGTATTGGGCGTTCGCCCCGATGCGAGCGACGACGAGGTAAAAGACGCCTACCGTCAGCTTGCTCGCAAGTATCACCCTGATAACTACGGCGATAATCCGCTTTCGGATCTCGCCAAGGAAAAAATGCAAGAAATCAACGAAGCCTACGATACCATTATCCGCACTCGCCGTGCAGGTGGTAAAGCGGACGGCGGCCAAGCGAACGGCACGCAATACACGGATATCCGCAATCTTATCCGTAGTGGCCGCGCGGTCGACGCCGAAACCCTGCTCGACGGTATTCCTGCACCCTCGCGTGATGCCGAATGGTATTTTCTTAAAGGCAGCGTGCTGTATAAAAAGGGCTGGCTGGACGAAGCGTTTAATCACTTTGCCACCGCTACCCGTATGGATCCCACCAATCAAGAATACCGCACCGCGTATCAGCAGCTTAAACGTCAACGCCAAACGGGTGCATACCGTCCCGTGGGCGTAGCTCCCGTTGGGGGCTGCTCGGGCTGCGACGTCTGCCAAGGGCTCATCTGTGCCGATTGCTGCTGCGAGTGTATGGGCGGCGATTTGATTCGTTGTTGCTGATAAGGAGCGTGTGCGTATGAAATCCACGGCACGTGTGGCGTTTTGCGGCCTGCTCGGTGCGCTTTCGGCTATCTGCCTGCTGCTCACGGCGTTTCCGCTGGGCACGTATGCTTTGCCGGCATTGGCATCGCTGTTCTTTATTCCCGTGGTGATCGAATGCGGAAAACGCTGGGCGCTTGCTTTGTATGCAGCGGTATCGCTGCTTTCACTGCTTATCGCCCCTGATTTGGAAGCCAAGATCTTATTCATCTTCTTTTTTGGATATTACCCCGTCATCAAATCGTGGTGTGAGCAGCAAAGCCGCATCGTGGAATGGCTTTGCAAGCTGGCAATATTTAACGCTTCCGTCGTGCTGGCGTACGTGCTGCTTTCCGCCGTTGGATTTTCAATGGACGCATTTGCCTTCCCCGGTACGGCGTGGCCGCTTGCTGCGGTGCTGGCTGTGTTTCTGATGGTCGGCAACGTCATTTTTTATCTCTACGATCTCGGTATCAGCCGTATGCTGCCGCTGTATTTTTCACGCCTGCAGCCTATGGTAAAACGTCTGTTCAAATAACACCACCCTTGCATTTTAAAGAGAAATGCGATACACTAAACGGTAGTATCGGGGGAAGGATTGGTTTTGTTGAAAAACGATCTCATCACACATATCACACGGCAATTGCCGTCGTTCTCTAAAGGACAGCGGCTGATTGCCTCCTACATTTTAGAGCATTACGATACCGCCGCATTTATGACGGCGTATACACTGGGCGAAGCCGTGGGCGTCAGCGAATCCACCGTGGTGCGCTTTGCGGTCGAGCTTGGCTTTTCGGGCTATCCGCGTTTGCAAAAGGCCATGCAGGAGCTGGTGCGCAGTAAGCTCAACAGCGTGCAGCGCGTAGAGGTAACGCGTGCCCGTATGCAAGACAGCGAGGTGCTGGAAAACGTTATGTCCTACGACGTAGCCAACATTCGCCAAACCCTTGCAGAAATGGATCCGCAGGTGTTCGATGCCTCGGTGCAAACGTTGGTAAACGCTCGCCGTGTCTATATTTTCGGCGCAGGAAGCTGCCGCGCTTTGGCAAACTTTTTGGCCTACTATTTAAAGCTGCTGTTGCCGGACGTTCGCTTGGTCACCGCTTCGGGTGAAACGGAAATTTTAGAAGAAATGTTCCCCGTCTGTGCGGAAGATGCCGTCATCGGCATCAGCTTTCCTCGGTATTCATCGCGAGCGGTGAAAGCATTGCACTTTGCCCATTCGCGCGGCGCCAAGGTGATCGCCGTAACCGACAGCCGCCGTTCTCCCATTGCCGATTTCGCCACGTATCTGTTGCTTGCGCACAGCGATATGGCAACCATCGTGGATTCACTCGTAGCGCCGCTCAGCGTGATCAACGCCTTGGTGGTGGCCATTTCTCTTAAGCGAATGGAAGAAAATCGTGCCACGCTCACCGAGCTTGAGCGACTGTGGGAAACGTATCAGGTCTACCAAGCCACCGAAAAGCAGGAAACGGAGAATGCCGATGAGTGAGCCGTTACACGTTATTGTAGTAGGCGGCGGTGCCGCCGGCTTAATGGCCGCCGGTTGTGCTGCACGGCGCGGTTACGCTGTCACCGTGGTGGAGCGCAATGCCCGTCCTGCCCGCAAGGTGATGATTACGGGAAAAGGCCGTTGCAACGTTACCAACGATTGCACGATGGAGGATTGCATTGCCAACATCCCCGGTAACGGCCGTTTCTTATACAGTGCGCTGTCGGCGTTTTCGCCGCAGGATACGATGCGTTTTTTTGAAGAACTGGGTGTTCCGCTTAAAACCGAACGCGGAAAACGCGTGTTTCCCGTTTCGGATAAAGCCGTGGATATCGTGGATGCACTGGTGAAATACGCTAAAAGCGGCGGCGTCCGTTTCGTTACGGGGCGCGTTGCTCGCTTGCTTATTGAAGACGGTGTGTGCTGTGGTGTGGCACTGGAGGACGGTCGCACGCTGTCTTCGTATGCCGTTATCGTGTGCACGGGCGGCTGCTCCTATCCTGCCACCGGCTCTACGGGCGATGGCTACGAGCTGGCTCGTCAGGCAGGACACACGGTCATCGAGCCGCGCCCGTCGTTGGTGCCGCTCGTTATTCGTGAGGGTACCTGCGCCGATATGCAAGGGCTGTCACTCAAAAATTGCCGTTTATCTCTGTTCGATACCGAAAAGAACAAGCTTATTTTCGAGGATTTCGGTGAAATGCTGTTCACTCATTTCGGCGTGTCCGGCCCACTGGTGCTCAGTGCAGGCGCCCATATCCGTGAAATGCGTGCCGGTCGCTATCGCTTGTCCATCGATTTAAAGCCCGCACTCACCGCCGAACAGGTGGATGCCCGTTTGGTGCGCGAGTGCGAAGAAAAGCCCAATATGTGTGTGGGGAATATGCTGGGAGCGCTGTTGCCCCGTTCTATGATCGCGCCGCTTCTTGCGGCGGCCAACGTGGCAGGGGAAACGAAATGCCATTCGCTCTCGCGTGAGCTGCGCTCGCGTTTGGGTGCAACGCTTAAGGCCTTCACGTTCACGGTGGAGGATTTTCGTCCCGTGGCCGAAGCTATCGTCACGGCAGGCGGTGTCTGCATCAAGGAGCTTAACAGCAAAACCATGGCGTCGCGCTTGGTAAGCGGCTTGTCGTTTGCAGGCGAAGTGATCGACGTCGATGCCTACACGGGCGGCTTTAATCTTCAAATTGCTTTTTCCACCGGTGCAGCTGCCGGTAATCATATATAAAGGAAGTGGAATCTCCTATGAATACTACCACCGTGGCCGTTGCTATCGACGGGCCTTCGGGTGCAGGTAAAAGCACCATTGCCCGCATTTTAGCGGCCGACTTGGGCTTTGTATACGTCGATACGGGAGCGTTATACCGTGCCGTTGGTTTGGCGGTGCTGGAACGCGGCCTTGCTCCAAACGATGAAGCCGCCGTTACGCCGCTGCTTTCGGAACTGGAGGTATCTCTCGGGTATGCAAACGGCGTGCAACGCGTATTCTTAAACGGGAACGACGTAAGCGACCGTATTCGCACCCCCGAGGTGTCTATGGCCGCTTCGGCGGTATCGGCCCTGCCTCCCGTGCGCCGTTTTTTGTTTGATCTGCAGCAGGATACGGCTCGCCGCCAAAACGTGATTATGGACGGGCGCGATATCGGCACCGTGGTGTTGCCGTTTGCCAAGGTGAAAATTTTTCTCACCGCTTCGGCGGAGGACCGCGCCAAGCGTCGGTACGAGGAGCTGCAGCAAAAGGGCGTCAGCACCACGTACGAGGAAGTGCTGGCCGATATGAAGGAACGCGACTATAACGATTCCCACCGTGCCGCAGCCCCGCTTCGCCCTGCCGAAGACGCTGTAACGGTGGATACCAGCGGCAATACGCTGGAGCAATCGGTGGCCCTTCTTAAAGCGCTGGTGGAAGAACGCCTGAAAGGATGATTGAGCGTATGTGGCTGGGACGTTTTTTGGTTCGCCTGCTGTCACCGGCAGTGCGCGCCTTGATGCGTATAAAGATCATCGGGCAGGAGCAATTGCCTCCCGAGGGCGAGAAGATTGTGCTGTGCTGCAACCATATTTCCAACTGGGATCCCGTGCTGCTCATCGTGGCACAACCAAAACGCCACATTCATTTCATGGCCAAGGCTGAGCTGTTCAAGCATCGATTCTTTGCGTGGCTGCTCGGTAAGCAGTTCGGCGCCTTTGCCGTGCATCGCGGCACGGGGGATACGAATGCCTTGGCCACCGCCGAACAGCTGGTGGAGGATGGCAAAATTATGGGCATCTTCCCCGAAGGCACCCGTTCCAAGGACGGCAAATTACTGCGTGCCAAATCGGGGGCTTCACTCATCGTCGCGCAAACGGGCGCCACCGTGGTGCCCGTAGCGGTGGTGGCAAAACACCAAAAGGTGCGTATGCTTCGCCGCAATCTTATCGTATACGGTGCACCGCTTAAGCCTGCCGATCTGCATTTAGACGGCGAAAAGCCGGATATTCGCTACGCTTCGCGCAAGCTGATGGAGGTTATCGGTAATCTCATTGAGGAGCACCGTTCGGAGGTGGAGGCGTGACGATTCGAGTTGCCAAATCCGCCGGCTTTTGCTTCGGCGTTAAGCGGGCCGTGGATGCTGTGGAAGAATTGCTGAGCAACGGAGAGCAGGTTTGCACTCTTGGCCCCATCATTCACAATCCGCAAATGGTGGCTTCGCTGGCCGCGCGCGGCGTGTGCATTGCCGAGAGCGTATCGCAGGTGCCTTCGGGGTATACGCTGGTGATCCGTTCCCACGGTGTCCCCGAAAGCGTGTATAAGGAATTGGAAGAAGCCAACGTTTCGTATCACGATGCCACCTGCCCGTTCGTGGCAAAAATCCATCGCATTGTGGCCGAGCAATCGGCGGCAGGAGCATCGGTGCTGATTGCAGGTGATGAAAATCACCCCGAGGTGATCGGCATCCGTGGTCATTTGTCGGGCACCTCATACGTGTTTTCTTCGGCCGAAGAGCTGGAGAAGCTCATTGCCGACGAGGTCTTTTTGTCCGATGCACCGCTGATTTTGGTTGCACAAACGACGTTTCATAAAAATATCTGGAAAAAATGTTCAGAAATCGCAAAAAAACACTATACAAATCTGCAAATCTTTGATACAATATGTAACGCAACTGCGTGTCGGCAAGATGAAGCGGTTGCCCTTTCACAGGAATGTGATGTTATGGTTATTGTCGGTGGGCGTCAAAGCTCCAACA
>JAZQTE010000442.1:0-1990 GCA_045630505.1 Acutalibacteraceae bacterium
GATCCGACTTCCCCATTGCCTCCACCTTCCAAATCGTGGAAGCGTATAAGACGATCCGCACCAATCTGCTGTTTGCACTGGGCACCACGGATAACAAAGCCGTGGTTATCTCCAGTGCCGAGCCGAACGCCGGTAAATCCACCGTATCCTGCAACCTCGCCATCACGATGGCGCAAACGGGCGCACACGTGCTGCTGATCGATGCCGATATGCGTAAGCCCTCGCAGCACAAAACCTTCCGCGTGAAGAAAACAAACGGCTTGTCCCGCTTGATCAGCGGCCAGATCGAGCTGGAAGATTGCTTGTGCCGTGAGGTAGCCCGCGGTCTGGATCTGATCCCCAGCGGCTCGCTGCCTCCCAACCCGTCCGAGCTGCTCAGCTCCGAGGCGATGCGCGAGCTGCTTGAGCGTCTGTCGCTGCAATACGATTACATTTTCATCGACACGCCGCCCATCGGCGTGGTGGCGGATTCGCTGGTGCTTTCGGAGATCACCGCCGGCACCGTGCTGGTCACCCGTCAGAGCCAAACCACCTATGAAGAGCTTCAAAACGCCATCGAAAGCATTAAAAACGTCAACGGCAATATGCTCGGTGTGGTGATTTCGGATATGCGTGAAAACCCCCGTTGCTACGGCCGCTACGAAAAATACCACTACTACAAGGCGTACGATTATTCGTATTCTTCGGTAACGGGTGAAGACAAGCAATAAACTAAAAAGCCGCACCCCGTGCGGCTTTTTTCGGGTAAGGAGGGAGCGTCCCTTGAAGCAAAAGAAAACTCACCCCTTTCAATGGGTTTTTCGTTTAGCGAGCATTCGCGAGCTGCTGCTCGCCTTATTGGATCTGGTGATCCTCACCGTCAGCTGCGTCGCGTTATACGTGCTGGCGCGCATCGGGCGGCGTGATTCGCTGTTCTTTTTGCAGGGCAGCGTGGATAATCCGCATTTCTGGATCACGCAGTTTGCCTTGCTTATCGTGTGCATTTTCATCTTTTTGCTGCTGTTTCGCACCTATAACAGCTTGTGGAAATACGCCTCGAGCTACGAATATCTCATTATGATCGCCGCTGTGGCGTGCGGCTACATTGCCTATCTGTTCGCGGCGCGGTATTTGCTGCAGCAATACTTGGCGCCGATTTTCGCCCTGCTCATTGCCACTGTTTCGCTGCTCGGTATGCTGGCCGTTCGCTTGCTCTACCGCCGCTTGCGTGAAAACAGTTTTGCAAACGGGCTTTCCACCGCACGCACGCCCATCATCATCGTGGGTGCAGGCGGCGCCGGCAGTATGATGCTGGACGAAATGGCCCGCAATCAGCAAAATGCGTATCGCCCCGTCTGCTTGGTGGACGACGATCCCAAAAAGATCGGCCGCCTCATTCACGGCCTCCATATCGAAGGCCCTATTTCGTCGTTACCCGAGATCGTGGCTCACTACGGCACCAAAAACATTCTCATTGCGATGCCGTCGGCCGACAGCAACCGCCTTCGCGAGGTGTTCGAGCTGTGCGCCTCGCTGAAATGCCACGTGCGCACCCTGCCCGATCTGCTGGATTTGTCCGAGGGCACGGCACTTTCCAAGCAGGTGCGCGACGTTTCCATCGAAGACCTGCTCGGCCGCGATCCCGTCGCGCTCGACGGCAGCCGTTTAGATGAGCTGCTGCAAGGTAAGACCGTGATGGTCACGGGCGGCGGCGGCTCCATCGGCTCCGAGCTGTGCCGTCAGATCGCCAAGCACCGTCCGCGCCGTTTGGTGATCGTGGATATCTACGAAAACAACGCCTACGATATTCAGCAGGAGCTTACCTTCAAATACAAGGAGTCGCTAGATCTGTGCGTAGAGATCGCCTCGGTGCGTGACGCGCATAAGATCGACCGTCTGTTCGAAAAATATCATCCGCAGATCGTGCTGCACGCCGCCGCGCACAAGCACGTACCGCTGATGGAGCACTGCCCCGAGGAAGCGGTACGCAACAACGTGTTCGGCACGTATA
>JAZQTE010000443.1:0-13274 GCA_045630505.1 Acutalibacteraceae bacterium
GGTCTTGTATTACGAAAAAAAGCACACACAGCAAGAAATCGCAGAGCTTTTAAACGTTTCCAGACAAACCGTATCCAAGCTTCTGAACGATGCAATCAAGGAGAAAATCGTAGAAATCACCATTCATAATCCTGAAAAAGATTGTGAAGAACTCGAAAAACAAATTTGTAAAACCTTTCATATTGCCAATTGCGTGGTATGCGGTGCCGGAAGCAAAAACGAAGCCGTTCGCCGTTTGATGACGGTGCGAGCAGCTGTGGAATATCTTACGCCCATTCTAAAAAAAGGAAATCAAAAAATTGCACTTTCGTGGGGAAGAACCATTCAAGATACGGTACTTTCGCTTCCCGATATCAGCACAAACGGGAACGTTGTATTCCCTTTGTTTGGGGCCACCGATAACGAAAACTCATATTTTTCTTCCAATGAGTTAGCACGCGGTATGGCCGATAAAATCGGCGCCGCCGTAAAATACGCTTGGTTTCCTTACGTGACCGACAGCGCCGAGGATTGTGTTTTACAAAAAAAGCTCTCGTATTATAAGAAAATCCAAGCCCTTTGGAACAGCGCCGACCTTGCACTCGTTGGTATCGGTAACGCCGAAATCATCGAGGTACTGGGCGAAACGTTCGGTAACAAAGAAAAGCACGCGCAGGTTGTTGGCGATATCGCCACCCATTTTTTTGATGAAAGCGGTACATTTATCGAATTATACGAAAACACGCTTTGCGCCTCCAGAGAGAACCTTCGCAGCGCAAAGCAAACGGTTGCCGTTGCTTGCGGTAACAGCAAAGTATCGGCAATCGCAGGGGCGTTAAGAACGTCACTTATCGATACGCTCATCACCGACGAATATACTGCAAAACGGATTTTAGAAATTGCTTTGGGAGGTTAAGTGTTATGGGATGGAACCTTTTTAATGCTGCAGTGCTGGTATACGAAATTGCCTTGCTGGGATTTTTGATTTTCAGCCGCATCAAGCAAAAGAACCTTGGCAAACCCAAATTCTTTCTGGCCTTTGTCTTTGTTAACAGTTTGGTTTTGCATTTCGTTCCGCAGCTTTTCGATCCTGCAAGAGACGTAACAGTCGTTCTTGCGTTGATGGACAGCGTGGGGGCTGCTATAAAATTCTTCGTGGGCGAAGCTAACGTCGGTTTGGTGAAAACACTTGCAAGTGAATATGTTTTGTTTAACGTTGCGTATGTATTCGGTATGGCGATAGCCGTCAGTACAACGATCATTGCGGCTGTAGCGGTGTTCAGCAACCTTCGTTTAAACCACCGCCGTCTAAAGAAAGCGCTTAGGGAAAACGAGTGTGATATCGTTATCGGCTGTGAAGAAACCGCCTTAGAATACGCCAACACGTGTAACGCCGTTTTACTGCTCGGTAAAGAGGTCGAAAAAGAAAAGGTAGCCGAACTGATCAAGGCCGGCTACATTGTATTGCACAAAAACTTTTCTGATGAGCTGTTTTCCTCAAAGCTGTTTAACGATACCACAAAATACAACTTCATTTGCTTTAAAGATGCAAACGTCATTCAATACATCGACACCTTTATCGGTTTCAGAAAAACGCTCTGCAACAAGCATATCCATCTGTACGTGGAGCTGGAAGGTGATATTGCCGAAACCGTTCGCCGCGAGATCGTTATGAAGAACAAGGAAGAGGCTGCCATCACCACGTTTTCCGTGAACGAGCTTATGGCCAGAACGTTTGCAGAGGAACATCCCGTCACCCGTTATCTGCCAACAGCGCTTATCGAAAAAGGAGCGATCAAGCCCGAAACGGATATCCATATTTTCCTCCTTGGCTATAGCAGCTTCAGCAAGGATCTTTATCGCCAATTGGTATTGCTCAACCAATACGTCACCTTCGAAGACGGTGAGTATCGTTCACTTCCGCTTCACTATCATCTTTGCGATACGGATATCGACACGGACACGCGTTTAATCTCCAAATTAAAAGAAGACCTTGAAGAACTTAAAACGAGTAAAGAACCGTATTTTCCGTTTCCTGCTTTGCCATTTGATACGCAGGTGCACAACAAATTACCGAGCGCCCGTGATGTATCAACCGCGATAAAAAACACCGTTTCAAGCCGGAACAGCTTTTGTTTCGTCATCGTCGATACCGATGATGATTGTTATAATTTCGAGATTGCCGCAAAGCTTAAAACGGCGTTGCACGGACATAACAATTTCCGCTTGTTTGTTCGCAGCGAGGCCGCCTATGCCCAAAGCGACGATACCGTTACGTATTTTGGCCGCAAAAGCACCGTGTTAACGCACGGCATTATCGTTAACAACGAATTGGACACGATCGCCAAAACTCTCCACGAAATCTATCGTTCAAAAAATCCCAACGAAAAGAAGTGGGAAGATTTGGATTATTTCACACAATATTCCAACATTCACGCTGCTATGAATCTGCGTGTTATACTGAATTTACTGGGCTTAGATTACGTAAAAAGCGGCAACGGCGAAAATGTAAAACTCATCGCAATGCGCCATCAGCACCGAGGCGACGAAAATTACCGCTTTGCCGATTACGCCGAAAAATCGGTGCGCAATGCGTTGATAGCACAGGAGCACACCCGTTGGAATGCTTATCATTTAGCATATGGATTTTTACCGATGCCCAAAAACGCGATCACCGAAAAGGAACGCAAAAACGGTAAAGTAAAGTACAACACCAGTTCCGCTGAAACAAGGCAGCACGTTTGCCTTACCACGCACACGGGGCTTGCGGAGCTTTCGCATCATTTAGCCGAAAAATCCGGCGGTGCCACCGAATCCTACGATTATTACCGTTACGATGAGATGTTGGTTTTAACCGCAGGAGAGCTGCTCCAAAAGCTGGGCTATTCCGTGGAAGATAAAAAATAAAAGGAGTGGGATTTGGTGCTGAAGCAGCTTCGAATTTGGGTTTCCTTATTGTTAGCGGCCGCATTGTTGGTCGGCTGTACTCCGCGTTACACCGACACCACCGTAACAAAACCTACCGCCAACGTAATACAAACCATTCTCGATTCTGCAGATACATCACTTGGACTGGACAACGACTTTTTGGCGTGGCTGGAAGCCTCGTTCGGCACCGATGCGATCACCGAGCTGTGTTCTCGTTTGCAGAAAAACGATTTTACAAAAGAGGATTGGTACGCTCTCACCGGTAACACCGAATCGGTGCTTCGCGATATGTATTCGGGCGCGTTGGATAAAAACAGCCCCAACTACCGCGACGATATCACGGTGATCGATTCCGACGCCGAAAACACCACAATCCGTGTCGTTGGTGACGTATCCTTTGCCGACAACTGGCATATTGCCCCGAAAATAGGCGAAAACGGCCTTGTAGACGTTATGAGCGAGCAAACCCTTGCTCTGCTCCAAAGCGCCGATATTTGCCTTGTAAACAACGAATTCACCTATAGCGATCGCGGTAAACCTCTTAACAAAACGTATACCTTTCGCGCCAAGCCCGAAAACGTGAAATATATGCAGCAGCTGGGGGCGGATATCGTGTCCCTTGCTAATAATCACGCCTTTGATTACGGCGCCGATGCATTTTTCGATACGTTGACCACTCTTCAAAACGCATCTCTGCCTTATATCGGTGGCGGCAAAGATAAGAGCGAAGCAGCCAAACCGCAGTATTTCATTGTTGGAGGCAGAAAGTATGCGTTTTCGGCCGCTACCCGTGCCGAAAAGAATATCAAAACACCGGAAGCGGGGGAGAACACGCCCGGCGTTATGCGCACTTACGATGCAACGGAATACCTGAACACCATTCGCAAAGCCGAACAACAATGTGATTACAATATCGTTTACGTCCACTGGGGGGCCGAGGGTTCGCACCACATCGAAGACGGCTTGTATGAAATGGGTGCCTCATACATTGATGCCGGCGCCGATATCGTTATCGGTTCTCACGCTCACGTTTTGCAAGGTATCCGCTACTACAGCGGCGTACCCATCGTGTTCAATTTAGGAAATTTTTTATTTAACGCCTATACGATGGATACGGGCGTTTTGGAAATTGTGATCGATAAAAGCGGTGTCCCAACCTATCGTTTTATTCCTGCAAAACAGCGTGCCTGCAAAGTATCCCTTGCAGATAGCGATGAAAAAAAGAGGATCCTCTCGTTTATGGAATCACTTTCAACAAACGTAGCATTTGATGAAAACGGAGTTTTTACCGAAAAGGCAGAGTGACCGTGCATTCGCTTGCTTTTTTTACGTGCTTGTGATAAAATACTTAAAATAAAATTCAGGAGAATGATATGAGCAAGAAAACGACGTGGATAAAATTTCGTCACCGTGTAATTCGCAATTTAGCCTACACGGTATTATATCCGTACGCCCGCTTGCGCTATGGTATCAAGGTAGATCGCTTTAAAGAGCAGGAAAATCGGCCCTATCTCATTCTCCTCAATCACCAAACCCCCTTCGATCAATTCTTTGCAGGAATGTCCTTCAAAGGCCCGGTTTACTATTTGGCAACCGAAGATATTTTCTCCAACGGTTGGATCTCATCCGTTATTCGTTGGTTGGTAGCACCCATTCCGATTCGCAAACAAACAATGGACGTTTCAGCTGTAAAAACCTGCTTGCGCGTTGCAGCCGAAGGCGGTACCTTATGTATCGCACCCGAGGGCAATCGCACGTACAGCGGACGCACGGAATATATGAATCCGTCCATTGCGGCCCTTGCCAAAAAGCTCGGTATGCCAATTGTCCTATACCGCATCGAAGGCGGCTATGGTTCGGAGCCGCGCTGGAGTGATTGTATTCGCAAAGGGCGTATGCACTCCTACGTTTCACGCGTTATCGCTCCCGAAGAATACGCCTCTATGTCAAACGACGAGCTGTTCCAAGAAATCAAAACCGGCTTATACGTAGACGAGGCCAACGGTAACGGCGGTATTTTTCGTTCTCAAAAGCGGGCCGAATACCTTGAACGCGCCATCTATGTCTGCCCGTTTTGCGGCTTATCCTCCTTTTATAGCCACGGCAACGAAATCACCTGCCAACACTGTCACCGCACCGTTACCTATGGCGAAGACAAGCGTTTAACGGGAGTCGGCTTCGAATTTCCATTCGCCTTTACGGCGGAATGGTACGATTACCAAAAGCAGTTCATCAACAAGCTGGACACGCGTGAACACACCGAAGCTCCGCTGTATCGCGACACTGTCGACGTGCAAGAGGTAATCGTCTTTAAACGTAAAGAGAAGCTGTATACCCAAGCCTCGGCAGACCTTTACGGCGATCGCATCGTGCTTACCGACAACGGAAACGAACATGTTTTCCCGTTTAACGAGGTCACGGCCGTCACCGTGCTCGGGCGCAATAAAGCCAACATTTATCACAGCGGTCGAGTATATCAATTAAAAGGCGGCAAGCGGTTTAACGCCTTAAAATATGTACATATCTATTACCGAAACAAAAACATCAGCCGAGGTGATTACGATGGGGAATTTTTGGGGCTTTAATACGTGGGGCGGCTTTTTCTTAGTTGCTGTTTTACTTATTAGTTTATTAGTTGCCAACGTCTTAAAACGTTCAATCAAGCTCCTGCAGGCTTCGCTGATTCCCACCTCGGTATTAGCAGGCGCCTTGTTGGTGATCGTTGCAGGAATTTATAAATCCGTCACCGGAGATATTATGTTTGATACCGCTATCTTTGGCGGAAACGGTACAGAGGTTTTGGAAATCATCACCTATCACACGTTGGCGCTCGGGTTTATTGCTTCTGCATTCAAGCCGGCAGGCGGCAAAATAACCAAGCAACGCACGATCGAAATTTTCAACACCGGTGTTACCACTGTATCCACGTATCTTTTGCAAGCGATCGTCGGCTTCGGTATCACCCTGATCGCCGCATTGATTATGAATGGTTTTTTCCAAGCAGCCGGCGTGCTGCTTCCGTTCGGCTTTGGCCAAGGTACGGGGCAAGCGCTTAATTACGGCAGTATTTACGAAGCGGACTTCGGCTTCGAGGGCGGCAAAAGCTTCGGACTTACCATTGCGGCTCTTGGCTTTATCAGCGCCAGTATCGGCGGCGTTATCCATCTGAATGTAATGAGAAAACGCGGTGTTATCCGTTCGTCTTCTACCCAAAACGAACCTTTACGAGCTGATCAATTGGAATCCGAAGACGAAATCCCCATGCAAGAGAGCATCGATAAATTAACCATTCAGATCGCGTTGATCGCTTTGGCCTATCTCATCTCGTACGGACTTATGTTCTTGCTTGGAATGCTGTTGCCGGGTATGAAATCCGTAATCTACGGTTTCAACTTCTTGCTTGGCGTTCTGTCCGCCACACTGGTAAAGGTGGCAATGGCATTTCTCAAAAAGAAAAACATTATCAAGAAAGAATATACCAACAGCTTCTTGATGACACGAGTCAGTAATCTGTTCTTCGATATTATGGTCGTAGCCGGTATCGCCGCAATTCGTCTTGGCGTACTTGAAAAATACTGGGGGATCATGCTCATTCTTGGTGTCGTCGGATTGGTCGTCACGTATATCTACAATTATTTTGTTGCCAAAGTTTTGTTCAAAGACTATTGCCAAGAGCAATTTCTTGCAATGTACGGTATGCTCACGGGTACCGCCAGCACGGGTGTTATTCTCCTCCGAGAAATCGACGGTAACTTCAAAACTCCCGCAGCCGACAATCTGGTCTATCAAAATTTCCCCGCCATTGTATTCGGCTTTCCAATGATGCTGCTGGCAACATTAGCCCCCATTAAACCGATATTGACATTAATTATCTTAATTCTCTTCTTTGTTACGATGAATATCATCTTGTTCCGTAGTAAAATATTCAAAAAACGAGATAAAAAGTAAGAAAGAGTGGCTGTGCTGGCCACTCTTTCTTACTTTTTTGATACCTTGCTTGGCTTCACAAACATGATACGACAAGTTTCCCCACGCCTCGCGTTGGTAATTTATGGAAAATCCCAGTTTTCTTTTTGAAATCCACGCTTTTTTCATTGTTTTGCACAAAGTTGAAAAAAGATGCTGACGGCACTTGCAATAATTACCATAATATGGTAATATTATATATGCCGGCAAACAAAAGTGGGAGGTTTAGTCATTGGACAAGTTGATCAAAGTGCTGTTGGCTGATAACAGCGATACGTTCGGGATACCCTGCGCCAATCGGATGCGGGTACACGGGCTGGATGTTGAAATAATAGAAAAAGACGGAAAGCGTGTGGTGGAAGCAATTTCACAAAAGAAACCCGACGTGGTAATATTGGACTTCTTTCTGCCACGTTTGGATGCCATCGGCGTAATGAACGGAGTAAAAACGCTTAAGCTTGCGAAATTGCCGCAGTTTATGGTAATGTCCGGATTTGATAACAGCAATCTGGAAAGGGAAGCGATCACCGCAGGTGCCTCGTATTACTTCTTAAAGCCGTTCGATTACGACGAAATGGCCCATCGTATTCTCGCGCTGGCAACAGTCGGCGGAACCGTGGAGCCGTTGCGCCGCCACGCAGGCAAAGAGTCTTCTTCGTTGGAAATGCAAGTAACCGAAATCATCCACCAGATCGGTGTACCTGCGCATATTAAAGGATATCAGTATCTGCGGGATTCTATTATGATGGCGATTGAGGATGAAGAGATCATAAACGCCGTAACCATACGCTTATATCCCGCCGTAGCGAAAAAACACGGCACCACGTCGTCGCGTGTAGAACGCGCGATCCGCCATGCTATCGAGGTTGCTTGGGACAGAGGTGACGTAGATGTTCTGAATTCTTACTTTGGATACACCATTCATAACGGGCGCGGAAAACCTACGAACTCCGAATTTATTGCGATGATTTCGGATAAATTCCGCCTGCAATTAAAAATCTCTTGAATACGCATCTTGAATCTAACCAAGACAATTCAAGCCGCTGTGTAACGTACACAGCGGCTTTTCTCATTCTTCACTATCTGTCGTATCGTCATCCAATACTTTGCGTTTTCCCGTTTTCTTCATCTTCACGTGTGATAACGGGTTACTTTCGGCAGCGCGCTCCAATTGCTCATTGGATAAATGTGTATAAATTTCGGTGGTTCCCAAATTCTCGTGGCCTAAAATGTTCTGCAAAACACGCACGTCAACACCGCTTTGATACATCAGCGTGGCCGCCGTGTGCCGCAGCTTGTGCACCGTCATCGTTTCGGCGCCTTCCACCTGCGCCAGATAGTTCTTTATAACGTAGTGCACCCCTTGCAGGCTGATGCGTTGCTTTAAACGACTTAAAAACAGCGCCCGTTTATCCTTAACACCGTCCACGGGACGAACCTTTAAGTATTGTTCGATAGCTGCACAGCAGGCTTCGTTTAGATAAAGCATCCGTTCCTTGTTGCCCTTGCCTCGCACGCGAAGCGTGTGATCCGAGTGGGAAATATCATCCATATTGATGCCCACCAATTCAGCGCGCCGCAATCCGCAGTTTAGGAACAAGACCAACATACAGTAATCACGTTCCGCAAAATCACCCGAAACAGCGCGCAACAGTTCGGTGGCCTGCTCTAAAGTTAAATATTTCGGCAGCGACTTCTTTTGCTTCGGTGTATCCAAATTTCGCACGGGATTCGTTTCCAATGCGTGTGTATAGTCTGTTAGATACTTAAAAAACATTCGCAACGAGCTGGTCTTCCGTGCGCGGGTTTTATTAGAGTTATTACGCTCGCCGCGTAAAAAGTTCATATATTCATATACGTCTGTCAATGAAATGGATGCAATAAACGGAATATCGATATCCCGAATATCGATTTCCTCATCAGGCAGGGTAGGGGGGACAAGCCCACGCAGCTGCTTCATAAAGCGAAAAAACGTACGCAGATCGATAAAATATTCGTCCACCGTGTCTGAAGAACGCCCTTTAATGGTTTCGATGTACCCAAAATACTCTTTCAGTACCGGCGAGCACTGCATCATGTATTCTCTTTTCACGAAGCTCACCTCTCAACGTTGTGAAACATTGTTTCACGATTGCGTTTTTGAAAATTTTGTATAGTTACAGTATAACATACCGTTTTTCAAAAATAAATACATTTTTAAAAAGATTTCACTGCTTTCACAAAAAAGGAGAAAACAAGCAACAAAAAGGCCCAAGCCGCCAAAACAGCCGCTATAGATAAAATTCACTCAAATCCTCAAAATTAAGATCCAACAGAAATTTTAAAAACGATGTCGGCTCTGTGAAGAAAAATTCTATCGGCTGCAGAAGCTGAGAAAAAGCGATTACGCATCAAGATAACGCAAGCCGTAACGGAATACGCAATAAAAAAATTACAAAAGCATATAAAACTTAAAAATGAATGCAAAATATAAATCTATGCAATCCGCCATCAACGTAAGCGCTAACAAAGAGCAGTATCGATAGAAACTCCCGAAATCCCCAGAGAACGCATCCAAACCGCCTATAATAGCATTTTCTCGCCATTTACCTCCCCTCAACTATACAAAATATTCATTTTGTACAGTTGACACAAACGCCCTATGTCGAAATGCAGGTTGATCGACTGGTACGTTTTATGCGTCGTAACGCTGTTTTGGTGTCAAAAATGTTTGATATGGTAGGCCGCTTCCCCGATTTCGGTGATCTAGTATTAAACGTTGGTAGATCTAAACGAGAATCATATACGAAATATCATCAGTTTGAAGATGAGTTTTCACGCACCGAGTCTATTGATTATTCTGCTTCTTAATGAAGGGCTTTTAGGTGATCTATATGGTTTTTAAAAATGATAATAAATGTTTTTTTATGGATCGTGTATGTGATCATGGAGCTACAATGTATTTTTGTTCTTTGACTAGAACTCCGTGTTATTATCGTTCTAATATAACCTTGTGCGATATTGCTGTTCCTAATTATGTTATCGCAGAGCGATTATGCGACCTTTTGGGTTGTCGTGATTTCTCTTCTGAATTAGGTGATTGATTATGTGTGTTTTATTGCGATTAAATGACGATTCTTTTTTCGAGTACAATTGCGATATTGTCCGTTTTTGTAATGGTGATTTAGTTATTGTTATAGACGGTAGAGAGATCTCCTACCCTATTAACGATATATATGCATTTACTATAATGAAGGAGTGTTTAGTATGAAATTTATTGTATCAGGTCGTGTTCTTGCTTTCCATTCGGGAAAGAGTAAAGCCGGTAAGGAATATACCATTGCTGATATTTATGACGGTACCGATCTCGTGAAGGTGTTTGGCGTGGATCCGAATAAGGTTCTTGTTGGTGACGAGGTTATGCTTGAAGTCCGTATTGATATTAACTGGGATAACCGGCGTATTTTTGTTATGGCTGTAAAGTGATGCGCACACCGTGCAGCACCCACTTGGAATAGTGATCTTGAATGGAAGGATGTGTAGTTTTGGTTATGGCTGAGTTTTTGACGAATATTGGCACGTTTTTCACCCAAGCAATGACTTGGATGGGTGACGTTCTCGATGCCGTTATTGCTAACCCTGCTCTGACGGTTCTCGTTCTCGCAATGCCGATTTGCGGTTTCGCTGTTGGCCTGCTGCGCCGTTTGATCAATCTGTAAGATGATCAGCCCCCTGCGGCCGCTTCGGTGGCCGTGGGGGGATTTTTTAAAGGTGGTGTTTATATGAAAAAATGGTATCGCATTCTTTTGATTGCTATCATTTCTGTTTCACTTTTGCTATGCAGCGTAATACCCGTAGGAGCTGCTACGGCTGTTCAGTATAAAGGCAGCACGTGGTATGAGGTCGATAATTTTGATAGTGTAGTTTTTACCCTCGGCGATGAATCACGTGATTTTGGTTATGTTCATCTCCCCTATTCTCAAAATTATTTCGGCGATGATCCTCCAGCTTCTGCGCATTGTATTCTGTATCCTGGCGGTTCTAATGGTGGTGATGGTGAAATTGAAATTCCTTCGGGTTATTTCTTCGAAGTTGATTTTCAATTTTTCATTACTTATAAAACAAGCTCTTCTTCTGCTTGGATAACTTTACCTAAAAAATATATTTCTTCTAACGTTTCATATAATTATGAAGATTCTTTTGGTGAATATGCTGTCAACTATTTTGATTTAGATATTTCTCAAAAGACGGGTTCTGATGGTCGTGTATATAATTTCGCTACCAAGCTTTTCGTAAATAATACCGGTCGCACGGTTAACGTATTTTCTTTTAGTGGTGGTGCTCCTTCTCTTGGTTCATTACCTTCTGCATACGCTTATTATGTGCAAGCTACGAAAGTTCGTTATAGAATCCTTTCTCCCGAACAAGCTGTTATCGAAAATCAAAATGCTAACGCTGAAAAGATAACCAACGGCTGGACACCTGATGCAGAAGCTCCTGAAGGTTCTGATACCGTAGATAGTTATCACGATATGGAGAGTTCAATGCTCGATGATGCTTCAGACGGTGTTAATCAAGCTAATGACCTTTTTTCCTCTTTAGGTAGTAAGCTTGAATTGTATTCGGGTTCTTTTCTTGCTATGAGTAAGTTCTTTGATATTTTTGTCGGTGACGTTCCTATACTTGGTATTCTTCTTTACGTTTCACTGACTATTGGTCTTTTCGGCTTTATATTTAATGGTGTATCTGCTCTGGTTTCAAAGCATTCACGTAATCAGCGTAATCAGCAAAGGCAGCAAAGGCGAGGTGGCAATTAATGTTTGAATTTTTCGATAAAATTGTAGGTTTCTTTGCAGCTGCGTGGGAAATGCTCGTTAATATCATTGAAGCTTTAGCTGCTTCGGTTGTTGTGGCTATGAATGCTTCGAGTATTGGTCTTGGGTTGGTTCGTTATTTGCCAGCCGTATTAGGGACTGCTGTTGTAGTTGTAACAGCTGTTTCCGTTGTTAAGCTTCTTGCAGGTAGGTGATCGGAATGACACAAGCTTTAGAATTTTTCATAGATATGTGGCGGCAGCTCTTTTCATTTCTTGAGAACCGTGTAGTATTTAATATGTTCGGTTTTCAAGTTAGTTGGGCTGGTCTGATCTTCGCTGGTTTTGTTATTTTCTTCGTAGTTGTTATCTTTTGGAAGGGGGCAAAAGCGTGATAATTCTTCCGTGTTTAACGTGGATCCTCTCGCACGGTACGTATTTAACGTATAGTTTTCTTCTTATGTTTTGCTTCGGTCTTCTTATTAGATTGATTAGGGGGCGCAGCTCATGAGCCAAACAGTTCTTTGGTTAATGTTCATTTTCATGGTTTTAGCCGTATCTGTATTTACAAGGGGTGATTGATATGCAAACTATTTTACAAGCTTTACGACAGATCCTCGGTGTTCCCGATTTTTATGTCCGTCTTGAAAATCAGCAGAATTATACTTGGGACTATGGCGCTATGATCGAGTATATGGTTGGCGCTATGATTTTGATGATTGTTATTTCTTATGTATTTAGATTTATTAAATGGATCTTCGCACGGTAGTGCAAGCGTAGCGACTACCGTGCACACTAATTGAGGTGATTTTATTGATTCGTGTTTTTTTTGGTTCTCCCGGCTCCGGCAAGACTACTCTTGCCTGCTGGCTCTTTCGTAAAGAATTAAAAAAGAAAAAACGTTGTTATGATTATCTGATTTCTAATTTTGAAAATAAGCTTTCTGATCAATGCTCTTTGGATGGCCTCGGATCTTGGACTCCTCCACCGTACTCATATTTGATAGTCGATGAAGCTGGAATCGAATATAATAGTAGAAAATATAAAACCCTTCCTCAAGCTACTATTCAATGGTTTAAGCTTCATAGGCATTACAAATGCGACGTAGATTTTATTTCTCAATCTTGGGAAGATATGGATATTACGATTCGAAGGCTTGCTGATGAGCTGTGGTATGTTCGCAAACTTGGCCCTTTTTCGATGGTTCGTAGAGTTTATAAGTCTGTGTCTGTCGATGATCAAACGCATCAGATTATAGACCAGTACAAATTCGGGAAAATCTTAAAACGATTATTACCATTCCCATTTCACCAAAAAACTTGGTTCTTAATCTATCGAAAAACCCTCTATAAATACTTCGACAGTTACCACACACCACAAACAGCAATACGCAGCTTCAGACCAGCAGAGTCTATACCATTCCCTATTGGCAAAAAAAATAAGACGGTCTGCCGTCCGCAGGACATTTCTAAAAAATCGAAAATAACTAATCACGCTGCATCTATACTTAAGTATATCGAGAAAAAAGTAAATATTTTTGCTATTAAATTGTTTTCATCTAGGACGAAATAACGTCCGATCACCTCACCTCAACCCCCTCGCAGATCTG
>JAZQTE010000444.1:0-1901 GCA_045630505.1 Acutalibacteraceae bacterium
CTCCGAGACTTTTTATATCTGCGTGCATCTCATCCACGCGACGGGTTAAGTCGCTCACGTTGGAGCTCGTCACCGCCACCGCTTGCGTCAATTCACGCAGGTCTCGCATTTCCTCTTCCAAAACCTTGATGCGCCGTTCGGCGGCGCGTTCGCGCGCATCGAGGTCAGCAAACCTCGCTTCCACGTCGATCACCTCCGCACAATTTCACACTGGATACAATCGACCGCCTTACCGAATACACCCGCGTAGCCGTCGCCCGTCTTATCGGTGAGACCTTCGCACCATCCGTACCACTTGTTGTTGCCGGCAGCGGAGACACGATAACGCACCTCGTAGCCGTCCACGCCGAGAAGCTGCATCTGCACGGCATCGATCTCCTCACCGAAATTGCCCGCGTGATCCTTGCCATTCTCGACCCACGGAAGCCACCGCTTATCCTTCTTGAGATGCACACGATACTTCAGCGTACCCTTGTCGGGGATGGCGAGAAGCGCGGTCATCGGCTTTTCATAGATGCCAGCGTAACCGTTAGGATTGCTGTCGTTGTAATCGGTTACGGTGGGCAGCCAGCGGTCGGTGTAAGCCTTGTAAGTGATGTGAATCTTCTTCGGCAACGGGAGGTCAGCGTTGAGGTAAGGCGTCGGGTCGATGCGCTTTCCGTCTTGGCGTACCTCAAAATGCAGATGGATGCCGTAACTGTTGCCCGTGTTCCCCATCGTGCCGATTTCCTGTCCGCATTTCACGCGCTCGCCGTTCTTCACCTTGACGGTCGCCAAATGAGCGTACAATGTTGCCCAGCCGTTGCCGTGGTCGATTCTCACGCAGTTGCCGTAGCTCGCCGTACCCGTACTGCCCTTGTTGTTTTTGTGCCCCGTTTGGCAAAGAGTAACCTTGCCATCGGAGTGAGCGATCACGGGCTCGCCAGTGATATGTTCGCGCCCAAGGTCCACACCGAGGTGCGAATTTTTGAAACCCTGCGTGATTCGGTTTTTGCCTTTTTTCAAAACTCTGCTTGCCATAAATTATTCCTCCTCCATCGGTTCTTCTAACGTCATTACAGCCGACGCGCCCGTCAAATTATCGATGTATGCATCAATGTCTCGCAAATACTCCACGCTCACCAAGGCCCCGTCCGTGTCGGTGGTGATCGTCATCTCAGGGCTGGCAGACGGGATCGCCTCGCCCTGCTCATATTCAATCGGTGCTTTGTACGGCTCGTACTCCGTCTTGGCGTTTCCCTGCTCAATCTGTATCCACACGTCAGGCCACGCAGTCTCCAGTTTCGACCGGATGTCGGCGTTAGAGCAGTAAATCAAAAAGCGGTATGTGGCGCTTTTCGAGATGGTAAAAGCGCCCTCGTCCTGCATGCCACCAAAGGACGAAAATTGGGCAATATACCATCCACCATAGTCCACGGCCCCATCGGGGACGATACCCGTCCAAAAAGTGACACCGCTTGAGGCGTGCAAGTTTGACGAGTAGTAGTAGGTGCCGGCTTTCAGTTCCAGCGGGAGGTACTTCCGCACTGCGGGGTAGTCTACGAACTCCGCCTTGTTTGCGAGGTTCTTTCCAAGCACCCGCACCTTCACATCCGACGTGTCTTTGATATACGGCGTGTAGGGCGTGGCGGTTGTGCCAAGTTCGACTTGCACGCCAGTGTAAGTTACTGTATCGCCAGCCACCGACTCCGCACTGTCAGCAACAGAATACAAAAACAAACCCAACCCATCGGCGCCTGCAGGCTTTTCTGTAACGGTAAATGTTTTCGGTTGCCCGCTTTTGTTTACGAATCCGAGAATGTTGCCAACGGTCGCACCATTTGATTTAAGCCACTGAACGCGAATTGCGCCTTGCGATGCACTGTTTGATAGCACCCACGCCCCAGAGAGCGTCAAAGTCT
>JAZQTE010000445.1:0-11479 GCA_045630505.1 Acutalibacteraceae bacterium
TGGCGCCGTAGAAATCTACCGACAGCCAATACGTCTTGTTCGGCTCCAAGCCAAACGACGTCTTGCAATACTTATTAGTGACATCCGACGCAAAATACAGCACCTTGTTGTTGCTGTTCGTCGGGTCTGCCGTCAGCGTACCCGCGCCATCCCACAACGTGGCAGCCAGCGTGGTTTCACCGTCAAACGTTTCGGTGAATTTCACGGCGCCTGCGGATGCGGGCAGCACCAAGCCGGTAATCGTGCAGGTGAGCAGCAACGTCAGTGCCAGCACCCACGACAATACCCGCTTCGCGTGTTTCATCATAAAAAATCCTCCTTTGGTTCCCGATAGACAGAAAAAGACAGCACAACCGTTTGTGCTATCCCTCCCTTACTCCACGGATATACTTACGCAGATTCAGTATACCACATTAAAACGCCAAGGAAAAGATGGCAAACCTTACAACATTTGTTGTTATTTTTTGTACAAATTAACGACAATCACGCCCGTTTTTTCGTTTTCGTTGTCCTAAATTTACAAAACGGCGGTGAGAAAGCTCTCACCGCCGCTGCGTTTCGTTATTTTTTCTTAATCAACAATCCCAAAAGCAAGCCGAGCACCGCGCCTCCGATACCCGTAACTACCAACCACCACCACGCAAAGCCTGCGGATTGCGCGTCGGCAGGGGTGTCAACGGGGGTGTCTGCAGGCGTATCGGCAGGGGTGTCCGTCACCCCGTGTGCCGCCGCGCGCTTGGCGATCACCGTGTATTCCTTCGCCGTACCGTCTTCGGCGGTACAGATCACCTTCACCTCGTTGTCCTCACCGGCCACCAGTGCTTCGCCGCCAACGACCTGCACGCTCGCCTTGCCGTCCTTGGACTTGCCGCTCACCGTTAAGCTTTCGGTTTCATACGGCAACCACACCACGTATTCCGTCACATCCTCCGAAAACACGGGCGACAGCACGAATCCCTCCACGGTAATACTCGCAAGCGTGTTGTTGCTCGATGCCACGTAGTTCGGATCCTTCTCGCGCGACACCGCAATGGTATAGACCTTCTTTTGTCCGTTTTCCGCCGTCACCGTGACCGACACGTTCGTGGTGCCGTTCGGCGTAAGCGTGGGGTTATTCACCTTCACCTTCGCCTTGGCGTCGGCCGCTGCAGCCGTCAACTCCAGCTTTTCCACCTCAAACGGTACCTTGGCGGTATATTTTGTCACATCGGCCGCAAACGCAGGTGACAGCGTAGCGTTGCTCACCGTCAGCGCCGCGAGAGCGTTGTCCCCCGAAAACGGTGCCGCCACCGTTTTGGAGAACGCCACCGTTCCCAAGGGGATATCGCTGCTACCGTCGGAGGCCGTTGCATTTTTTATTTGCACGTTTACCGCAGCCCCTGCCGCAGCCTTCACCTTAAACGTCACCGAAAAGATCGCCGTTTTGCTGTTGATGGGCTTTGCCAAGTTGTTGTCGTAGGCCACAAAACGGTTGCCGTTCCACTCAACCATCCACGGCGCCGCCACCAGCTGCTTCTTTTCCACCGGCTGCAGCTGCGTCGCATCGTAGCTGAGCTCGCCCGATGCACCGTATAAATTGCTGCCGCCCAGCTGGAACGTCACCGTTACGGTATCGCCTTGTCGAATTTCCGACGGGCCGCTAAAAGAAACTTTAATGGGTTCCGCCGCCACGACAAACGGCATCAGCAGACACACGCACAGCGCCGCCGCTATCACTATGGAAATAACTTTTTTCATCGTAAATCCTCCCGTCAGTTCAGTTTGGCTTTGCCAAGCAGAAAAGCTTTAACTTGAATAAAATCGGTGATGGTGATCTTTCCGTCTTTGTTGGTATCGGCGCCTGCGGCATTCAATCCCGTGAGCGTGCTCTTGCCGAGCAAATGCGCCTTTACCGCCAGCATATCCGTAATCGTTACCTTGCGGTCGCCGTTGGCATCACCCGTCATGGCAGCAATCACCGTCACGGTAAACGAGGCGCTTTGTCCGCCATAGCTCACCGTCACCGTCTGCACGCCTGCTTTCGTCAAGTCGCAAGCCGTGGTAAAGTCCTTCGGCTTCGTCTTGCTGCCGTCGGTATACACGGCTTCCACCGTCAGTCCTGCAGCGTTCCATTTTTCTCCGAGAATATACGTCGTTTTCTTCGGCAGCGTCAGCACCGTCAGACCTTCCACCTTGTTTTCGGGCTTCGGCGGAGGTGGCGGATCGGCCGCCTCCTTCAACAGCTCTTCAAACGTCTTCTGCCCCTTTTGCTTCAAAAGCGCGTCGATCTGCTGTCGGCGTTCCACGGAAAGCTGCTCCCACAGCGCCTTGCCGCCCAAAATTTCGGCTGCATTTTCCGTTGTTACCTTGAGGATCGCATCGCCGTACTTGTCGGTGCAATAGTTGTGCCAGAATTTTTCCGCATCCATATCGGGGCGAGTTTCCTGCTCGCCTTCTCCCGGCATCACAATAAAGCCGTCGCCGCCTTGCCAAATATGCACGTAATCCACTTCCAGCGGATTATCCACGGCGCCGCCCAAATACAGCACTGCGTATTGGTAGTTCATCAGCGTAAACGCACCGTCTTCAAGCAAGCCTTCCTGCACGCGAACGGGAACGTTCGGCAGCGAATCCAGATCGTAGGTAAGCCGCATCACTTCCACGTTATCCACGTACGTCACCACGATATCGTTGGCCCACACCCAACCCATCGTGTGCCACTCGCCGTCGCCAAGGCCGTTTTGATACGAGTTACCGTTAGAGTACCAGTGATCGGCCTTGCCTTCCTTGCCCTGCATCTGATCGTGCAAGGTTACGGTGTAATATCCGTCGGGATACTTGGGCCATTTCTCGGTATCAAGGCCCCAATATTCCAGCCAGTCGATCTCCACCCACTGGGTGTTCTCGCCCTTGATCTCCAGCCACTTGTTCTCGGGGAACGACCAAATCGCAGGAATACCGCCCGTCGCCCCCGGCTGCGTGTGATCGTACGTCGGCTTCGGAATGCGAATACGCGTTTCCAAATATCCCATACGGTACGAGAAGCCGACACCCGTATCCGCGTCCATCGTGCTCAGCGTAATGTTATACGTCGGTTCGTTGGCATGCAGCGTGATCACGCCGTCCTTCACCGTGTAATCCTGCGGTGTAATAGACGAGGCACTCCACTGGCGATTCACATACCACTTGTAGCCGTCCTTACCCGTCGCATACATATCGATGCTGTCGGTGCTGTTAAATTCATCGCTAAACGTCAGCTTCGTCATACCCAACTGCTCAGGCAGCTTGGGTGCCTTCAAGATCTCGTTGCTCACACGCAAATACCCTTGGCAGGTATTGTTGTCCACGTCCATTTCCAGAATCTTCTGGTCCAAATTCACGCGGGCGGAGATCACGTAATCGCCTTCCTCGGCGATCCAGATCTGCTTGTTTTCCACCAACACCGATTCGTTATGCTCCAGCTGCCTTCTATCGGTGCAGGTAAATTCCATCGTTTGGAACACCTCGGCGTTTTTGCAAATCTCGATGGTGAACGTACTGCCTACGGGCACGGCTTCCGCGCCACGGTTCACCACGGTTACCGCAAACGTCATTTCCGTGCCGGGCTTCACCTGCTCGCCGGCGCTCCACACCACCGAGCTGGCCTCCAAATCGATAAGCGAAGCCTTCTCTGCAAGCACCACGCTGTCAATATACACCGGTCCCGCGCTGTCGGTTGAAAGCGTAAGCACCGCATTTTGCACCGCACGCCACGAGGTAGTAAACTCATACGTTACGCTCTGCCAGTAGCTGCCCGTGGAGGTCGTCTGGTTCAGCAGCACCGTGCTGCCGTAGCCAAGATTGATCTTCGCCGTACCGCTTACTGCACGGTAACGCAGGTGCAGCTGATACGTTTTGCGCGCCTTCAAAGCACCCACCGCTTGCGTGGCCGTGCCTCCGGCCGTAAGGCTCAGTGCGTTGGATTTGTTTCGTCCTTCGCCTGCCGCCAACGTTGCACCGCCGTCCAACGTCCAGGAGCTGTCGTTTTGAATATCAAACGTGCCGTTTTTCACCAGTGCCGCATCACCCGTCACCGTCACGGTACACGTTGCCGTTTTGCCGTTGCGTGTGGTGGCCGTCACGGTTGTCGTACCTTGCCCCACGCCCATCAGCACACCGTATTCCACCGTTACCACATTTTCGTCACCGGAAACCCACACGGTGTTATTTAAATCGGCATCCATCGGCGTGGCGTGCAGCGTGATCACTTCGGTACGTCCTGCCGAGATCATCACGTCCTTCAGGCTCATTGCCACCGATTGCGGCTGCACACCCGTGCTGTACTTGCGCAGCACCAGATTGTCGATCACCGCAGGCGTGCGCCCTGTTTCGTCACACACCACGCAAAAATCCCAACCGGTATTCAAGCGCATATCCGCAGGCGTGGTAAAGATGATGCTCGCCGTTTTCCACGTCGTTCCGTCGCCTTTTTCAAATTGAGGATTCTTCAGTCCAAAGCCATACGACCAAAAGCGGAAGCTGCAGCCCTCGGTCGCCAAGTAATCCACCGAGAAATAGTAGGTGGTGGAAGGCTCCAGCTGCAACGCCTTCTTGTAATACCGCGAATTTGCGTTGCTGCTCGCGCCGTCGCTGTGGATCAGCTCCAAGCCGTAGCTGCCGTTCTTGCCGATACCCTCTTTAATGTTCGGCACGTTGTTCCAGTTTTGGCCACCTTGTTCAAAGTCGCCGTTTTGGAACTGGTTGGCATATTCGGTGATCGTCACCGTGGCCGTTACCGTTTTACCAAACTGGTTGCGCGCCGTCACCGTGGCGGTGCCTTCGGCCGCCAGCGCCGTTGCCAAGCCGTTTTGATCCACCTGCAGGATAGCGGGATCGTTGCTTTCCCACGTGATACGCCCTGCGGCGGTACCGCTCGGTAACGCGTTCACCTTCAGCTGCACGCTGCCAAACGGCAATATCTCCACTGCCGCAGGCGCCATCACCAGCTCGTCGGCAAATTCCACGGTACGCACCTTTGTAAGCACCACGTTATCCGCATACAGCACACCCGTGCCGTATTGGTCTTCTCTGGCGTGATGCACCATACGGATCTGCCATTCCCAACCCTTGTGGGCGTTCATATTTTCCAAGGCACCCGTCACAAATTCAATCGTCACCGTTTTCCAATCGGTGTTCGCCGTCAGGTCGGTGTCAATAAACCCTTCCCAGTCGGTGCCGCCATACACTGCGTCAAACTGCGGCAAGCCCTTGCCCTCGTGCTTGTAATCAAAGCTTAAGCGATACACGGTATACGCTTCCAGCAATTCGTTAAATTTATCCTTATAATATACACCGGGCGATTTAGAGGCTTCGCCCTCCTCTAACGTGCTCTCCACACGCAAGCCGTAGCTGCCATCTTTGCCAACACCGGCAACCACGCCACTGTTACCGCCCCAGCCGTCTGTCGCATCCTGCTCAAACGTACCGTTCGTAAGCAGCTTCTTTGCCGTCACCGTCACTTGGCAGGTAAGAGCAGGCAAGCCTGCCGCCGAAGCCGTCACCGTAGCCGAGCCCTCAGCCAACAGCTTCAGCACACCGTTTGTAACCGAAACCACCGTCGGCGCCGAGCTTTCCCACGTCACGGCAGGCAGCTCCGCACCCTCGGGCTGCACGCCCGCCGTCAGCGTTACGGTACCGCCCACCTCGGCCGTCACCTGCGTGCGGTTCAAGGTGAGTCCCGTTGCAACGATCGGCGTTTTCACCGTCACGGTGCAGCTCACAGACGGCAAGCCTGCCGCGGTCGCCGTAATCACCGCTTCACCATCGGTAATGCCTTTCACCACGCCGTTCGTAACCGTGGCTACCGCCGTGTTATTCGATTCCCACGTAATGGCAGGCATCGCCGCATTGGCAGGCTCGGTCGTTACGTTCAGCGTCACCGTTTCATCCACCGCAATTTTTGCCGTGGTTTTATCCAGCGCGATCGCCGTGGCCGCAGGTGCCACCGCTTTCACGATCTTTAAATTATCTATGTACGTATCCGCCACGTGATTTCCGCCGCTGTTTTTCTCAAAACAAAACGCCCAGTTGTTATTACCGTTCGGCAGGAAATTAAAGAGAAACTCTCCGTGCGCCCAATCCTCGCTTTCCCCAAAGGCTACGCTGCTGATCTCACGCTCGGTCAGTGAGCCGTGCGCCGCAGGGTTCGCATAAAAGCGGAACGCACCGCCCTTGTAATCAAACGAAACACGGTAGCTTTCACCACCCACGAAGTGCGAACCGTTAAAGTATCCGCCCACCCAGCCGTTAGCGCTCGCTTTTAACAGCATTGCGCGGTTGGTTGCCGATTCCTGCACCAGCGCCGCTTTTGAAGCGTTGCTAAGCAAGCCGTAAGCACCGTCCAGCGATGTGGAATACAGCGAAGAATCCACCGCTGTTTCAAAATCGCTATGCAGAACAAGATCCTCGTCCTCGTCAATCTTTTTAATGGAAAAATTATCAAAGCAAATATCGGCGCTGTCCGCCGTGTGGCGTTGGATGATGATGCCGCCGTTATCGTGAATATAGGCGCCCTCGCCTGCTGTAAAATCAATATAATACGCCAGCCACTCACCCACCGTATGTGAAACCTTACTCTTAAGAAGCTTCACCGAAGCGTTTGCCAGCGTGGTGTTCGGAGCCGAGTTGAGCGAAACGCTCACCGATTGCCCCGCGTTTCCCGTCTTCGCCAACCACGAAAGACGGTACGTTGCGCCGCTCTCCAACGCTACGCGGCTGTCGAACGCCACATACGCCGTGCCCACGGTCGAGCCCATACGAAGTCCCCACGAGCCGTCGATACCGGCGCCGCTTTGCACGGTGGCTATCGACGTTTGCGAACCGCTCCCCGTCACGTGCTTCCACGGAGTAACAACGGGCGTGCTTTCGCCAAACCCTTCAAAATCACCGTTAGCAAACAATTCGGTTGCTTCTGCCGCCACGGGCAACACAAGCCCCGTAAGCGCACAAACCACCAACAACGACAGTGCTGCCACCGCAGCCACCATCCGCTTGCTCAAATTTTTCATAGCGGTTCCTCCTTATCGTCACGGCTTTCACCGATATCATAGCAATACTTATGTTTAGTATATCATAAACCGTTGCATTTGTAAAAACGGAATTTTTCACAAACTCACTGTCGATATATTAGTAAAAATCACGAACAAAAAAGACAAGAGGGGGCGATAATTCTCCGCCCCCTCCTATTTATTCTATTTCTGTCGTCCAATCAGCATCCCACGGGTAGCGCATTTTCAACACCTCACCGCCACGCTTGGCCGATGCGGCTGCATAAATGCCCGGCAACGTCATCGCTAACCCCTCTTTCAGCGATATCGGTGCAGGCTCGCCGTTTTGCAACGCCTTAAACAAATGATCAAACAATGCGTAATCCAGCCCGCCGTGTCCCACGGCATCGGGGTTGTTCGCATAGGGAGGCGGCATAAACTCGCCGCTGATCTCGTGCAGCTCCGTATCCAACTCCTTCATGGAATTATAACGAATCACGGGCTTGTCAAACCGATCAATACGCTCCATATACCCTTCCGTGCCAAACACGCGATAGTTGTGAGCACCGATCTTCGCACGGCAACGGCCGTTGCGCATCAGTCGCACCACCACGCCCGATTCGGTGCGGAAATTGGCGCACATCATTTCGTCTTTAATGGAATCCTCTGCTTGCGGCCCTGTGCCGAAGCAGGAAACGTAACGCAGCTCCTCGTCCAATATCGTGAGCAACGGCCCCAACGAATGCGTGCAATAGTTAATGGGAATCAGCAGCTTGCGCCAATCACCGTTTTCGTTCAAATGCTTTTTCTCGGCGCTGCCGGGAAGCGACCAATGGATATATTCCGCCTCCATACAATACGGCTTACCGAGCAAGCCTTTTTCAAAAAACTCCTTCAACAGCAGCACAAACTTTTGCTCGTTGGGATTGGCGCCCACCGAAATCATAGCCGTGGATTTTTCTGCCGCCTTCCAAAGCTTCTCGGCTTCCTTTAGGTTTGCTACCACGGGAATATCCGTCATCACGTTAATATTTTTCTCCAACGCCTTGCAGCAAAATTCGGCGTGAATATCGGCACCCGTTTCCACAATCACCAAATCGAGATTGGCCTTATCCAGCATCTCGTCATAGTCCTCGTAAAATTCGGCATCGGGATATTTGGTGGCAAACGCTTCATCGGAAAGCCATTGCTTTTCATACCAGTTTTGCGGGCGGATATCGCACGCTGCCGCAGCGATCGCACACTCAAAGCGATCTACGGCAATTTGGAACATATTTCTTCCGCGGTGGCCAAGCCCCACCACGCCTACGCGGATTTTCTTCATTTCAAACACCTCTTCTTATTAGAACTCCGCCGTCCAATCGTCCTCCCACGGGTAGCGCATTTTCAACACCTCACCGCCACGCTTGGCCGATTCGGCTGCGTAAATGCCCGGCAGCGTCATTGCCAAGCCCTCTTTCAGTGAAATCGGTGCAGGCTCGCCGTTTTGCAACGCCTTAAACAAATGGTCAAACAAAGCATAGTCCATGCCGCCGTGCCCCACGGCATCGGGATTATTCGCATAGGCGGGCGGCATAAATTCACCGCTGATTTCGTGCAGCTCCGTGTCCAATTCTTTCATCGAATTATAGCGGATCACGGGTTTGTTAAAGCGGTCAATGCGCTCCATATACCCTTCCGTACCAAACACGCGATAGTTGTGATGCCCGATCTTTGCACGGCAACGGCCGTTGCGCATCAGTCGCACCACCACGCCCGATTCGGTGCGGAAGTTCGCGCACATCATATCGTCTTTCGTGGAATCTTCTGCCTGCGCACCCGTTCCAAAACACGAAACGTAACGCAGCTCCTCGTTCAGTACCGTGAGTAACGGCCCCAACGAATGCGTGCAATAGTTAATGGGGATCAGCAGCTTGCGCCAATCGCCGTTTTCGTTAAAGTGAATTCTCTCCGCACTGCCGGGGAGGGTCCAATGAATGTACTCCGCTTCCATGCAATACGGCTTACCAAGCAAGCCTTTTTCAAAAAACTCCTTCAGCAGCACCGCAAACTTTTGCTCGTTGGGGTTAGCGCCAATCGAAATCATTGCTTTGGAGTTTTGCGCCGCTTTCCACAGCATTTCGGCTTCCTTCAAATTGGCCACCACGGGAATATCCGTCATCACGTTAATGTTTTTCTCCAGCGCCTTGCAGCAAAATTCCGCGTGGATATCGGCACCCGTTTCCACGATCACCAAATCGAGATTGGCTTTATCCAGCATCTCATCGTAGTTTTCATAAAACGTGGCCTCGGGATATTTGGTGGCAAACGCATCGCCCGTGCGCCACTGCTTTTCAAACCAGTTCCACGGACGAATATCGCACGCCGCCGCAGCAACCGTACAATCAAAGCGGTCGATTGCCAAAGAAAACATACTCCTGCCGCGGTAGCCAAGGCCCACCACGCCAACACGAATTTTCTCCATACCAAGCCTCTCCTTGCCACAACACATCGTTTGATGTGGAATTTTCTTAATCATACCACACCGCCCCCATAAGTAAAGTCACAAACGGTTTTTTGTCCGAAAATGCAAAAAGCGGAAAGGCAATCGCCTTTCCGCTTGTGCTTGTTATTCGAGCGCTTATTTCGTCAGCTCAATGATAGCCATCTCGGCGGCGTCGCCACGGCGAGCACCGGTCTTGATGATGCGGGTGTAACCGCCGTTCACGCCTTCAAACTTGGGCGCGATTTCATCGAACAGCTTTTTGCAAACGCTTTCCTTGGTCACGAACGCGAACACCAAACGCTTGTTAGCCAACGTGGGGTTCTTGGCAATCGTGATCATTTTTTCCGTCATAGCACGAACTTCCTTAGCGCGGGTAACGGTCGTTTCGATGCGGCCTTTTTCCAGCAGGAAGGTCACCATTGCTCTCAGCATAGCCATACGCGAAGCGGTAGGTCTGCCGAGCTTACGGGTTCCGGGCATATGGATTCACTCCTCTTCAGAATTCTGTCGAATTGTCGTTATTCCTCTTCGGCACGCAGAGCAAAGCCCAACGAAGCCAGCTTGTTGATAACCTCTTCCAGCGACTTGCGGCCGAGGTTGCGCACCTTCATCATATCGTCTTCGGTCTTGTTAATGAGATCCTCCACGGTATGAATGTTAGCGCGTTTGAGGCAGTTGAAGGAACGCACGGAGAGATCCAGCTCTTCGATAGTCATTTCCAACGCCTTTTCCTTACCCTTGTCGTCCTTCTCCACCATTACGGAGTCGCCGGCAAAGGCTTCACCGGAAAGGTCCACAAACAGCTGCAGGTGGTCGGTGACGATCTTTGCCGCCAGCGACACAGCTTCCTGCGCCGAAATGGTACCGTTCGTCCACACTTCCAGTGCCAACTTATCGTAGTCAGTGATCTGACCCACACGGGTGTTGCTGACCGTATAGTTCACTTTCACGACCGGAGCGTAGATGGAGTCTACCGGGATAACGCCGATCACGGGCTGCATGAGCTGCTTATTGCGCTCGGCAGGCACGTAGCCGCGGCCTTTATCCAACGTGATCTCCATAAACAGCCGTCCACCCTCTGCCACAGAGGCAATGTGGGTATCGGGTTGCAGGATTTCCACTTCGCTGTCGCACTTAATGGAACCTGCCGTTACCTCACAGGGGCCTTCGGCTTCAATGTACACGGTCTTGGGACCGTCGCCGTTGATCTTGAGAACCAGATCCTTGATATTCAGCACGATCTCGGTCACGTCTTCACGCACACCTTCGATCGTGGAGAACTCGTGCAGCACGCCGTCGATTTTGATCGCCGTCACGGCCACACCCGGCAGAGAGGAAAGCAGAACACGGCGCAGGCTGTTACCCAGCGTGTGGCCGTAGCCTCTTTCCAGCGGTTCTACGACAAACTTGCCGTAAGTACCGTCAGCGGCGAGATCCAGAGCTTCAATACGGGGCTTTTCAATTTCAATCATTCAAAACCCTCCTTATATTCAATGGGGGACGCCAACCGCCCGCAGGCGGCGGCATCGCTCGTAATTGTTGAACCTTGTACCGCTTATGCGGCACACCGATTATTTCGAGTACAACTCGACGATCAGCGTTTCTTCGATCGGCAGATCGATGTCTTCGCGCTGAGCCACGGCCACGATCTTGGCTTCCCAAGCTTCGCGGTTCAACTCAAGCCACTTCGGAATCGGACGGGAGCTGTTCGCTTCGGAGATCGCCTTCATCTTGTCCAGAGAACGGCTGTTCTCCTTCACAGCGATCACTTGGCCCACCTTCGTCAGGAAGGAGGGGATGTTCACCTTGCGGCCGTTGACCGTAAAGTGACCTTGCGACACCAGCTGACGAGCTTCCGCACGCGAGCTGGCAAAGCCCAAACGATAAACAACATTATCCAAACGGGATTCCAACAAACGGAGCAGGTTTTCACCCGTCACGCCGGGCATCTTGGTGGCCATTTCGAAATAATGACGGAACTGGCCTTCCA
>JAZQTE010000446.1:0-1742 GCA_045630505.1 Acutalibacteraceae bacterium
CCTTGCCACACAGACCGACATGGCTACGATCCGACTTAGCGCGTCCGGTGGACGATGCAGCGAACAATAAGCACTGTGCCGCAACAAGGTGAAATGAGCCGCCTTTAGCGCGGCGAAATTGAACCGCTGTTGCAAACGGACGGCCATATATGCCCGCAATGGGCTTGTGCGAATATTAACGGGCCGTCGAGGCGCCGGCCCCTACGGGGGTGGTTTGGGATTGTGCGAGTGGGGGACAATCCCTCCGTCAGCAGACGCCCGTGGTAGAGTAATGAGATGGTGTGGTTCTTAATAGAGATTGTGAAAATTTTAACAATCTCTATTAGGTGGGGGCGGTGGGAGAGTGAGATGGTGGAGCGTGTGCAAAAGGCGAAGCAGTATCTGCTGCGTGAGCATAACAAGGAGCCGGATATTCTGGGCGCGCAGCGCGAGGAGCAGGGAAGAGGGTAAAACACGGGATTGCGATTTTCGCAAGCCGTGATATAATAGAACCAAGAAGAAGGGGGAGTGACTATGGCTGCCGAGGAGTTTATCGTGCGTGACGGCGTGCTGTACGAGTATCGGGGAAGCGAAGCCACCGTGGTAGTGCCGAGTGGCGTGAAGGCGATCGGCAAGGATGCGTTTGCGGCTTGCACCGGTGTGAAGACCGTGATTTTACCCGACGGATTGACGACGATCGAAAATAACGCGTTTTTTATGAGCTTTGAATTGCGGCACGTGGTGATCCCTGCGAGTGTGACGCAAATCGGCGAATGGGCGTTCAATCTGTGCGGAAAATTCGTGATCCACACGCCGAAGAACAGCGCAGCGGAGGCGTTTGCGAAGGAAAAGGATCTCGAAACGGCGGAGGATTTCGTGCCCGAGGTGTACGAAGAGGAGCTGCCGCCGGAATTCCTTATCGAGGACGGGCTGTTGTTCCGATATAACGGTGACGCTGCCAACGTGGTGATCCCCGACGAGGTGACGAGGATCGGAAGCGATGCGTTTAATTGGAATGAACGGATTACGTCGGTGGTAATTCCCAACGGGGTGAAGAAAATCGAAGGGGGCGCGTTTTTAGGTTGCTGCAATTTGGAAACGGTGACAGTGGCGAACGGCGCGACCGAAATCGCCGATAACGCGTTCGCCGTGTGCGGCAAGATGGCAGACGAGAACGGGTTCATTATCTTTCGCGACGTGCTGCACGGATACGTAGGAAAGAATGAGCACGTGGTGATCCCGAACGGGGTGGTCAAGCTGGGGAGGTGCTCGCTTGCGTTTCATCAAGACATAAAGAGCGTGACGGTTCCGAGCAGCGTGAGGAGCATTGGAGAATACGCGTTTTCCGATTGCAGACAGCTGCGTAAGGTCGTCATTCCCGATACGGTGGAGGACGTTGCGATCACGGCGTTTTTGGATAACCCGTTGCTCGCGGACGAGAACGGCTTTATTATCTTCCGCGGCACACTGATCCAGTATGTGGGCAGGGAAGAAGCGGTGGTCGTGCCCAACGGTGTAACGCGAGTGCTTTCGTGCGCGTTTAAGGATAGCACCGAAACGCTGACCGAGGTAACGTATCCCGAAGGGGTGCAGTGCGTGGAGTGCGTGACGTTTTCGAATTTCCCAAAGCTGCAAAAGCTAATTCTCCCTGCGAGTGTGACGGAAATCGAACCGTGGGCGATCTATGATTGTCCGCAGCTCGTCTTATACGCGCCGACAGGCAGCGCCGCCGAGGCGTATGCGAAGGAAAACAACGTGCCGTT
>JAZQTE010000447.1:0-1744 GCA_045630505.1 Acutalibacteraceae bacterium
GCCTTTGGCGGTTCGCCGGCGTTAGCCGACATTAAAAACTCTACGCGGTCGCCGCCCATGGCGGTATACGCCGCTTCCTGCCGATCGATCACCAGTGATACGTTCGGCATATCCAAAAAGACGAGTTGCTGCTTCACGGCATCGGCAAATTTGGCCGCTGCCTGCATACGGCGTTCCGTAAGCGTATTCCCTGCCGTTTGCAGCTTTTTGTACAGCTGCGCTTCCTGTTCGGCCAAACGGCGTACCGTTTCATCGGACAGCTCGATAGCCTGCAAATCCTCCTTGGCCTTTTCTAAAAACGCCAACACGTCTTCGGTGGTGGCGCCGTATTTTTCGGTTAAACGGCGAATACGCTCCCAGCGCTCTTCGGCTTCGTCACGCTCACGCGGATCGAAATCCAGCATCTCGGCGGTATCGGCCAGCTCCTCGGCAGCATCTTGCAGCTCGTACAAGGCCTCCTGCAGCCGTGCCGCCGGCTCACCCGCCTGCTCCAAATATTTGGCGGCAGCGTTGGCAGCGGCTACCGCCTGCTGCGTGAGTGCCACGGCACCGTCGCTGTCCTTATCGCCAAACAACAGCACCTGCGCCTTGGCAACCTGCCCTGCCACCTTTTCGGCGTTGCGATACAGTGTGCGGCGAGAAAGTAATTCTTCCTCCTCACCCACCTTCAAATCGGCGGCTTCAATTTCGTCGATTTGATACCGCAGCACGTCCATACGGCGCGCTTTTTCTTGCTCGTCTACATCGGCGCCCGAAAGTTCGCGTTTTACACGACTCCATTCACGGTACACCGCCGTGTAGGCATCGCGGACGTCACCAAGATCACCGAAGCGGTCTAAATACACCAAATGCTGATCGGCCGACAGCAGCCGCTGATTTTCGTATTGGCCGTGAAGGTCGATGAGCCACTTGCCCATTTCCTTAAGCAAGGCTGCCGTGGCCGGACGGCCGTTGACGGTGCAGCTGCTTTTCCCTTCGGCTGCGATCGTGCGTGTGATAAGCACGTTACCGTCTTCATCAGGCTCATACCCGAGCGCAGCAATTTGTTCGGCAGCCACGCAAGACAGCTCGGAAAACACCGCCGTCACTCTGGCCGTATCACACCCCGTTCGCACAAGCTCACGGCTGGTGCGTTCGCCCAAAATAGCGTTAATCGCATCGATGATGAGCGATTTACCCGCACCCGTTTCGCCCGTGAGCACGTTAAAGCCGGTATGAAATTGTATGGTTGCTTTTTCGAAAACCGCAATATTTTCGATGTATAAGCAGTCTAACATACCGCTCTCAATCCTGTCTTTGTAATTTTTTTAGTTCGCCCACCAAATCGATGGCGTTTTCCTGCGTTTTGGTGATGCACACGAAGGTATCGTCCCCCGACAGCGTGCCCACCACGGTATCCCAATGCAGGGAATCCATTGCTGCACACGCCGCATTGGCCATACCGGGGATACATTTTACCACCACTAAATTTCCGGCAAAATCCACACTGCGCACCGCATCGTGGAAAATGGAGTGAAACCGTGAGGAGATCTGTGCCTTTTCGGGAGAGGGCACGGCATAGCAATATGCACCGCTGTTATCCAGCGTTTTAATCAACCGCAGCTCCTTGATATCGCGTGAAACGGTGCCCTGCGTAACGGAAAAACCGCTTTCCTGCAGAGCTTGCATCAGTTCATCCTGCGTTTCGATGCGTCGGCTTTGAATAATCTCTAAAATGCGGGATTGGCGTTTGGTCTTCATAGAC
>JAZQTE010000448.1:0-2352 GCA_045630505.1 Acutalibacteraceae bacterium
CAGTGGTTGGTGGGGCCGGCATCCTCTTCCTTTTCGGAGCAGATGAAGGTGCGGCCTTCTACACGGGCTACGTCGTTCAGCGCAGACAGGTGCAGATAGCAACCGGGCAGTTTTTCCTCGTTCAGCTTGGTGAGTTCGCCCGTGCTGCAGCCTTCGGCACGCAGCTCTTCGAGCTGTTCTTCGGAACCGTCGATCCACATAATTTTGTCGGGCTGGGTGAGCTCAACTTTTTCTTGGATCCACGCAAGCACCGAAGGATTGGTGGTCAGTGCGTTTTTCATAATGGAATTCTCCTTTCAATGGGTGAAAAATCCAATTTTCCCTCAATAGCATTATACCCATAATCCCGTTAATTTGCAAGATGTAATTGTAAAGAATTCGTGAAATGTACAAAGAATAGGCCGTCTTTCCAAAAGACGGCCTAACTTTTGCATTTATGATACGATTCGACGGCAATTTATTCGATCGGCAGCGTAGCGCAGGCGTTTAAATCGGGACCTGCTACGTGGCCTGCCGTGTATTCGTAATATCCTTGAGCACCCACCATAGCGGCGTTATCACCGCACAGCGACAGCGGCGGCACGTAGAGCGTTAAGCTGCGCTTTCGGCATTCTTCCTCCATACGTGAACGCAGCCCCGAGTTAGCGGAAACACCGCCTGCAAGAACGATAACCGTATCGCCCGTTTGTTCGGCGGCGGCCAGCGTGTGCGCACAGAGAATATCACACACCGTGTGCTGGAACGAGGCGCACAGATCGGGAATATTCACGCTTTCACCACGTTGTTCAGCTTTGTGAAGTAAGTTGATAACGGCGGTCTTGAGCCCCGAAAAGCTAAAATCGAAGGGCGAGCCGTCTACGTGTGGACGGGGAAGCTTGAATGCCGTGGGATCGCCGAGGGCGGCGGTTTTGTCTAAATGCACACCGCCGGGATAAGGCATACCCATGGCGCGAGCCGCTTTATCGAAGCATTCGCCTGCGGCATCGTCCCGCGTGCGGCCGATGACGGTGAACGACGTGTAATCCGTTACCCGTACAATATGGGTGTGACCGCCCGATACCACGAGGCACAAGAACGGGGGCTTTAAATCGGGATGCACCAAATAGTTGGCGGCAATGTGCGAGCGCAGATGATGCACGGGTACGAGCGGTAAGCCCGATGCCTGCGACAGCCCTTTGGCAAAGTTTACACCCACGAGAAGCGCACCGATCAGGCCGGGGGCGTAGGTGACGGCGATAGCGTCGATCTCTTGCAGTGTCAGCCCTGCTTCTTCAAGCGCTGCACGGGTGACGCCGCTGATGGCCTCGGCGTGGCGGCGGCTGGCGATTTCGGGAACCACACCGCCGTATAAGCGATGCTCATCGGCCTGCGAGGCAATAATATTTGAAAGAATGCGGCGGCCGTCTTGTACAACGGCGGCGGCGGGTTCATCACAAGACGATTCCAAAGCTAAAACGTTCATTCTGTGCAACTCCTACTGAACAAGATCGCATCCTCGGTGGGATGGGCGTAAAAACGGGGGCGAATACCGTCTTCGGTGAAGCCGAGTGAGCGGTACAGCGCAATGGCGGCGTGGTTGGAAGCGCGCACCTCCAACCCCAACCCTGAAATGGGGTCGCTTACGGCAGCGGTGATAAGCGCCCGTGCAATTCCCAAACGGCGGTATGCAGGGAAGACGGCAATATTGGTAACGAACCCTTCGCCTGCTACGTGGTGACAGCCGAGATAACCGGCCACACTCTCACCGTACAAGGCCACGAGAAAATGCGCGCAGGGGTTTTTAAGCTCTTCGCGCAGGGCGTTTTCACTCCACGGATCCGAAAAGCATTGCGCCTCAAGCGTTGCAAGGGGAGCTACGTGGTCTTCGGCAAACGGGACGATACGTAACGTACTCATAGCATCCCCTTAATATCGGCCACTAACTGCGGCATCGCTTCTTTAATTTGCTCCAAGCAAGCGCGATAGGTGGCAACGTCGCGCCCGAACGGATCGGGAATTCCTGCTCCGGGGACGATGATTTTTTCGGGATCGACACCGTAGCAGAACGCCAAGGTAACACCGTGTTCCACCGAAGCGGCCACAAAAATATCGGCCGAGTCGGCAATTTCTTGTGTGATCTGGCGCGAGCGGTGTTCGGAAATATCCAGCCCCAACTCTTTCATCACGGTGATGGCGTGTGCCGAAGCGGGAACGCCGTCTGCGGTGCCGGTGCCGGCACCGCTGATGGTGCATTCTATTTTTTCTTTTGCCAGGGCATCTCGCAGCAGCGCTTCGATCATCGGGCTGCGGCAAATGTTTCCCGTGCAAACGCAAACGATAGTCAAGTTATTCACTCCTTGCGGTTTCTTAAGT
>JAZQTE010000449.1:0-1384 GCA_045630505.1 Acutalibacteraceae bacterium
CCGTAAGCACGTTTTCCAGCCACACAAGCTGCTTATCCCCCAAACGGTCGCCACGAATTTGCCCTTTTTCGGGGTGATAGGTGACGTTCTTCACCCATTCACCCGTTTCGGGATTTTGCGAATACTGCGAATCCACCGCAATAAAGCGAAAACCGCCGCAGTCGAAATAATAATAACCGATACGTCCGTCACCGATGAGGCCGTTTTCAGTGCCCCATACCACGTCGTCATCGCTGTTGAGATACGGCGTTACGAGCGCCATCGTGTTATCACGCGGCAGGTTCTTGCCGCTGTGCTCCACGTATTCAAGGTCGTGGCCGCCGTATACACCGTAGGCAGGCAGCTCATACGGGTTTTCGGTGTAATAACGCGTGACTTCGGGCGATGCAATAAAATCGTTGCAAAAATCTCCCAACTGCACCACGAAATCTGCACGCGCATCCACCGCGCGGCGCAAAATGGTATCGAGATGCTCTTGCGTTACCGGATAGCACTGCTTCATATAGTGAAAATCGGCAAACACACAAAACTTAACGGAATTGCTCATAGTTATCACTCCTAACAAAAAAGCCGAGGAGAAACCGAATTTATCTTCGTTGTTTTCTCCTCGACTCAATCTACCGCTATTGTAGCACACACACCCTAAAAAGTCAACGGCACGTTTTTACTTTTCACGGTTAATTTTATACGTTCCCGACGTAATGCGCGGCGGCTTATTCACGGGCGGCTGCACGTTGTGAAGATAGCGCGTTTCGCAGCCCTCCACGTTCACCGTGCCGTCGCTGTCCAATGTTACCACGCAGGAAAGCGGACTTTCAAAGAACCACGTTTTGGGCGAAGCGTGCAGCTTCGTCACCTCTTTGGTAACCGTTTTAAGGTAGTTCCCCTCCCCGTCGTACATCGGGTATTCAAAGGTTTGGCCTTCGCTGTAGTGTACCTCGCCGTCACCCTTCCAGAAGCCGTTGATAACCACGTTAATGTCAAGGAAAACGATGTTTTCTTCCACAGCTGCGTGGTCGGAATGCAAATGCCCGTTAATGGCCGCCATCACCGTACCGCGGCGATAGGTGTTAACACGGCGAAATACCTCAAGCGTTTGCTCGGCATCGCCTGATGCTCCCTGCCACTCTCTGTGCAGCGTGGGATGGGTGAATACGATACACGGAATATCCTGCTTGGCGGCATCCATCAGCACGTCCTCCAGCCAGCGGCGCTGCGTTTCACCCAAGCATTCGGTGGGACGGTTCCCCTTGGTACGCACGTAAAGATCGCGATTGTGCTCCCATTTATCCTCGGCCGCGTTGTAGGAATAGCCGCAATCGGTGCAAACGAAACGAAAACCGTTCTTTTCAAACCAATAGTAGGCAATCGAGCCGTCGGGTGC
>JAZQTE010000450.1:0-1373 GCA_045630505.1 Acutalibacteraceae bacterium
GACCGCTTGGCCCCCGACTTGGTATTGTCGAAATTGTGGATCTGTGGTGCGAAACGCCGTCGGCGGTTTGCGAAGCGCAAGGGAACGATACCTATCTGCGCGGAAAGACTACGGTGTGTATGATCGTACGGGATAACGGAGGTTCGCTTTCCTATTACGAACGGCCTGCCGAATACAGCGTTACGTTGCCCGAGACGTGCGACACCGTTCGTGCAGCCATCACGCCGCTGGATGTTACGTACACGCAAAACGGCGGCAAGGCAGAGCTTCGGTTGCCGTTGTGTATTAGCCGCGTGGGGATGAGTACGGATGGGTGTGCGGCACTTACGCATATTCAAGTGGACGAAACGGCCCCCTACACAGAGGATGGGGTGCTGGCCGGCTGTACTCTTAAGATTTGTTTTGCTGCAGGCGGTGAATCCGTGTGGGATATTGCACGGCGTGAGCGCACGTCGCCGCAGGCGATCAAGGAAGATAACGGCTTGACCGACGATATTCTCCCGAACGATTGTATGTTGCTTATCTAAAATTTTCCAAGCTGCCGCATTTACCGCATCGGTAACTGCGGCGGTTTTTATTTTAGGGTTGTACCTTTGGTTTTTTGTGGTATAATAGAGTGAGAATACAGTAGGAGTGGATGGTTGTGAAATTTTCAGAAATGCCGTACGAACGGCCGAATGCCCAAGAGTTGAAGGCACAGTCGCAAGCGTTTACCGAAAAATTGAAACAAGCGGCAAGCTATGCCGAGGCCAAAGCGCTGTTTTTGGAAAGAGAAACGTGGGATCGCGATGTTTCCACCGCCGCCACGCTGGTGCAGATCCGTCATTCCATCGACACGCGTGACGAATTTTACGATAAGGAAATGAGGTTCTGGAACGAGCTGGGGCCGGAGCTGCAGGAATATGAACAAGCGTGGACGGGTGCGATGCTGCAAAGTCCGTTCCGTGCCGAGTTTGAGAAAGAATACGGTAACGTGTTTTTTATTAACGCCGAGTTGGCGCTGAAAACGTTTTCTCCCTCTATTATTGCTGAATTACAGCAGGAAAACGAGCTTACGCAAGAATATGAAAAGCTGTTGGCGTCGGCGCAGATTCCGTTTGAAGGCGGCACGTATACCATCTCACAGATGACGCCGTTTAAAAAAGATGCCGATGATGCGCGTCGTTTGGCGGCGTGGCAAGCGGAGGGGGCTTGGTATCAGGAACACGGTGCCGAGTTGGATTCGCTGTACGACCGCTTGGTGCGTTTGCGTGATGCGATGGGGAAAAAGCTGGGATATGGCGGATACACCGAGCTTGGTTACTACCGTATGGCGCGTAACTGCTACACAAAAGAGGATATAGAAGCGTTCCGCACGGCGGTGGTGAAATATT
>JAZQTE010000451.1:0-15232 GCA_045630505.1 Acutalibacteraceae bacterium
GTTCTCCAAGCGCTAATCGCGAATACGAGAGCCTATACCAAACCCCCGAAACGCTGTTTCGGGGGTTTGTTTTATTGCTACACTAAAAAAGGGAGAAACGAAAACTCCTGTCTGCCTTTTTGGAGTATGGAATGATTAGAATTTAACGTCTTCGCCTTTTTTTATTCTTTCACGGTATTCGGCGGTAGCACAGAAGATGGCGTCGCCCGAAGAGTTGATGGCGGATTCAAGAGAATCCTGCACCACGCCGATAATAAAGCCAACGGCAACGACCTGCATGGCAACGTCTTGTCCAACACCCAACAACGAGCAAGCCATAGGAATCAGCAGCAGCGAGCCGCCTGCTACGCCGGAGGCGCCGCAAGCACCGAGCGTGGCAACAAAGCTGAGCAAGATGGCAAGCAGGATGTTGACCGAGATCCCTTGGGAGAAAGCGGCGGAAAGCGACATCACGGTGATGGTGATGGCGGCACCGTCCATATTGATGGTAGCGCCCAGCGGAATGGCAACGGAATAATATTCTTTATCCAGCCCCAATTTTTCGCAGAGCTTCATATTCACCGGAATGTTGGCTGCCGAGCTTCTGGTAAAGAAGGCCGTGATACCGGATTCTTTAAAGCATTTAAAGACCAGCGGATAGGGGTTTCTTTTAAGCACGATGGCGACCACGAGCGGATCGACGATCAACGCCACCGCCAGCATACAGCCAACCAACAAGAGCAGGACCTTGCCGTAATCGGTGAAGATCTCGATACCGTATTCGCCAACCGAAGAATACACGAGGCCTAAAATACCAAAGGGAGCCAGTTGGATAACCCACGCCACCACTTTGGAAACGCCGGCAGAAATATCGCTGAGAACGTTTTTGGTGGTGCTGCCGGCCGCACGCAGAGCCAACCCCAAAATTACCGCCCACGTGAGGATACCGATATAGTTCCCGCCGGCAATGGCCGACAAGGGGTTCATCACCATATTGTTGAGCAGGGATTTAAACACCTCACCTAAACCAGCCGGTGCCGTTTGGTTAACGGTTTCGCTGAGCGGAATGGTAACCTTGAAGGCGTAGCTGGCAATCACGGCTACGACCGCCGCCAAAAACGTGCTTAACATATACAGAAGGATCACCGTTTTAAATCTTCCGCCAATGCCGTTGCCGGCGCTGGCCAAAGAAGAAATAACCAGCACAAACACCAAGATGGGGGCGATGGCCTTCAAAGCGCCGACGAACACGTTGCCCAGCACAGCTACAAAACCTGCCTCGGGAACGAACAGACCTAAAATTACGCCGATAACCAAGCCAATGATAATGCGTAATACCAAGGGCGTTTTGGCATAAAAGCCAAATGCTTTTTTCATAACAATCACCGTCTTTTCTTTCTTCTTGCCAATTATACCAAATTTTGAAACCTTTGTAAACAGCCACAGCGCACTTTTTGAATTAGAAAAGCAGAGGGAGAGCGTTCGCTCTCCCTCTGCTTTTCATACTTTAACAAGCTTGCTCACGCCGACGTGATTCCTTTATTCCCGATAATGGGGGCAGGGGATCTCGCCGCGTAGGGCGGCGACGATGGTGTGCGGCGAAGCATCGGGCAGTTCAAAAAATGCAGAGGCTTCGTTCACACCGTCCAGTCCGTGAGCATCGGAATCCAGCAGCAATGGCTTGTCGCCCAATTCGGCATACTGTGCGCGGAGCGCTTGCACGTCGCCGCGGGCGGTGACCTCGAATGCCGTAAAGCCCACGGGGGGGATATCGCCGAGCGCTGCGGTGACACTGTACGACGGACGGTCGATATGTGCAGGGAACGCCACACCGCCGAAGGAGCGCACCAGCTCGGCTACGTTATCAATACTCACCGACGAAGCGGAAGCGAGCAGCGTATCCACCGTGCCGATCACCTCGTCACGCTCGTTGCAGACGGTTTGTTCACCGAAAATATCGGGACGGTTCTTCACGGGAGGCAGGGTGGTGGCGATATGGGCATCGAAGGCCAACGCTTGCTCCACGGTGGGGAACAGACAGACCACGTGTGCTTCCTCGGCGGTGCACAGCTCCATACCTGCTAAAAAGGTGATACCAAGCTCGGCCGCCACGGCCGCTGCCGCAGGACAGTTGGCGCAGGAGTTATGGTCGGTGAGGGCGATGGCGTTGAGGCCCAATAACGCCGCCATTTGCACGAGGTCGTGCGGTGTCATATCGCTATCACCGCAGGGGGACAGACAGGAATGGATATGGAAATCGTAATAGATCCTCATGCTGTCACCCCTTTCTTACAGATACGGTTTATTCCTCGCGCAGCTTACAAACGTCCACCCACGCACCGCCGCTGTATTCTTCCAGCTGCGCACACGTGACTTCGATGGCGGAATTGGAAGAACCGGCAGCAGGATAGACGGTTTCGAAGCGCTTTAACGATTCGTCTAAAAAGATGCGCACCGTTTCGGGTAACGCAAACGGGCAAACGCCGCCCACGGCGTGCCCCGTGAGCTCGGCTACGCGTTCGAACGGAAGCATCTTGGCTTTAAACCCGAAGGTGTGCTTGAACTTGGCGTTGTCGATTTTGGTGTCACCTGCAGTAACGACCACCAAGCAGCCGTCGCCATCGGCAAACGACAAGGTCTTGGCAATGCGAGCGCCGCTGGTGTTCAGCGCTTGTGCGGCAAGCTCCACCGTGGCGCTGGATACGGGGAACTCCATAATATCTCCCTCGCGGCCGAAGGCGGCCAAGAAGGGACGGACAGCTTCAATAGACATAGCAAAAACTCCTTACAGCAGCTTGGAAAGCGCGGCAGCCAGTGTGTATGCGTCTTGCGGAGAGCGCATCACGGTGATACCTTCGGCTTCGGCGCGAGTGCGCGCCGCTTCGTCTAACGCGGCGTTATCGCACAGCACGATGCAAGCGATATCCGCCAGTACGCACACGGCAATGGCGTTCACGTTGCCCATCACCGTAAACCACGCGCTGTCGGCAGGGGCGCGCCCCATTACCCAGCTTAACAGATCGCCGCAATAGCCCGTTTCCACGGTGCGGTCGAGATCGCCCTCGCACAGCTGTTCCAGCTGCAGGGCGGTGGCTAATTCACGAACGGTCATTTAGGCATCTCCTTTCTCGTCGGATTGCTTGAGCAGCTTTTTGAGCAGGAAGATGCAATCCGTTTCACGGGCAAGCCCGCGGGCGACGTCTTCGGCCAAGGCGCGGCACGTGGGTGCGCCGCAGGAGCCGCAATCGAGCTTGGGCAGATGTTCAAAAATTTCTTCGGCCTGCTGCATTAAGCGCATAGCGTCGGACACGTTTTCTGCAAGGCGCAGGGCAGGGTTTTCCTGCAACGGCTGCGACCAGCACAGTTCCGAAAGATTATCCATCCCATCGGCGCGGTTGCAGGAAACGGGCAGGTATTTGCGCAGATTTTTAATGCGGGCACGGGCAACGTAGCCGTTTTCGGCGGTGAGAACACCGCCCACACAGCCGCCGGCGCAGGCGTTAAGCTCAATAAAATCGAGATCGGCAAATTTTTCGTCTTCCAGATCCTCAAGCACGCGAATAACGTTTTCAATTCCGTCGGCCGACAGATGATTTTCGTTGAGTGTTCCTGCGGCTTCGCCGCCGATGAACGACCAGCTCACGCCGATAAGTCCTGCGTGATTGAGCGATTTGATTTGCGTGAGCTTGTTCATTTTGCTTACAAGCTCGGGATAAATATCGCTGATGGCGAGCACGCCGTCCACCTGACTGCGCGGCATACCGAGCGGATTGTGCGCGTCGGTCACCTTGGCAGGGCAGGGGGAAAGGAAGAAAATGCCGATATCGTCGGGCTTTAAGCCCGTGCGAGCCATCACCCGTTGACGGGCGAGCGTTGCCGAGATCTCCATAGGCGATTTCAGCGGCAGCACGTGCGAGCACAGCTCGGGAAACCGTACTTGAATCAGGCGTACCACGGCAGGACACGCCGAGCTGATCACGGGCTTTTTCAGCGTGCCGTTTTGCAGCATTTGGCGCGTGGCGGCCGAAACCACCTCGGCACCGCGCGCTACCTCGAACACTTCGTCAAACCCGAGCTCGGTAAGCCCCGTGAGAATAACGTCGATATCGTCTAAATTGCGGAATTGCCCGTACAGCGCAGGGGCAGGCAACGCCACGGTGTATTGGTAATTTTGGAGCATCGACAGCGAATCGTGCCGTGCTTTTTTGGCGCGATGGGGACAAATGCGAATACATTCGCCGCAATCAATGCAGCGTTCCGAAATAATCGTTGCCTTACCGTCGCGCACGCGGATCGCTTGCGTGGGGCAATGCTTAATGCAGTTGGTGCAGCCCACGCATTTTTCGGTATCCAGTGTAACGGAATGAACGAAACGGTTCATAATAAAACTCCTTATACCAGCACGGTCATACGGATACAAGTACCCTCACCGAGCTTGGTGTCGATGGTGAGTTCGTCGGTATATTTTTTAATGTTCGGCAATCCCATACCGGCGCCGAAACCCAAGTTTCTCACTTTTTCGGTGGCGGTGGACCAGCCCTCCTGCATCGCCAAGTCGAGATCGGGAATACCGGGACCGTTGTCGGTGAGGATCACCTCTACGCGGTCGGTATCGATCACCACGTCGGCCGTACCGCCGTTTGCGTGAATGACCATATTGATCTCGCCTTCGTACATGGCAATCGCCACGCGGCGGATCACGTCGGGCGGAAAGCCTAATTGCTTCAGCTTTCCCTTCACGGCCCCCGATGCTTCACCGGCGCGGGTGAAATCGTCACCGGGAACGTCGTAATGCAAGTTGATGCTCACAGAATTTCACCGCCTTCATCAGGCTTCGCCGCCCGACAGGCCGTGTTGATACAACAGACCGCAGGCGGTGAACATACGCAACGGCGTGGTAAGCAGAACAATGTTCCGCTGATTAGCCAGCTCGATCATCTCGGGCGTGGGCTCTTTGCCGCGCACAAATACGATGCACGTCATATCCATCATTTCCGCGGTGCGGATGACCTGCATATTCACAAGTCCCGAAAGCAACACGGATTGATCCTTTACAAACGCCAGTACGTCGCTCATCATATCGCTGCCGAACGCATAATATACTTCGGTATCCAGCTTATTACCGGCACGCACCTCGGCGTTTAAGATGGTTTTCATATCGGAGATAGTCATAATGGCATCGTCCTTTCTTTTCTTACATACTTTCATTATATAGATATCCGTGAAAATATGCAAGATGTGGCCCAAAATTTGTCAAAAAATCGAAAATCGGTTGACTAACCAAAAAAATAAGAGTACAATAGTAGACAGCCTATTTAATTTTCAGGGAGGAATCTATCATGGCAAGAGTGTATAATTTTTCGGCCGGCCCGTCGGTTCTGCCGGAAAGCGTGTTGCGTCGTGCGGCGGAGGAAATGTTGGACTATCAAGGGTCCGGTCAATCGGTAATGGAGATGTCACACCGATCGAAAACCTACGATGCAATCATCAAGGAATGTGAGGCACTCCTGCGCGAAGTGATGGCCATTCCGGATAACTATAAAGTGCTGTTCCTGCAGGGCGGTGCCTCCTCGCAGTTTGCGATGATCCCGTTGAACCTGATGACGGGCAGCGGCAAGGCCGATTTCCTTATCACCGGTCAGTGGGCCAACAAGGCGTATCAAGAAGCTGCTCGCTACGGTGAAGCAAAGGCTATCGCCAGCTCGAAGGATAAGACCTTCTCGTATATTCCTGCGTGGGACGAAGCCGATTTCACCCCCGATGCGGATTATTTCCACATTTGTATGAACAACACCATCTACGGCACCAAGTTCACCGAGCTGCCCAACACGGGCGACGTGCCGCTGGTGGCCGACGTATCGTCCTGCATTCTGTCCGAGCCGATCGACGTTTCGAAATTCGGCCTTCTGTATGCAGGTGCGCAGAAGAACATGGGCCCTGCGGGCCTCACGGTGGTTATCGTGCGTGAAGACCTGATCGGTGAAGCGCAGGCGATCACCCCCACCATGTTTAAGTACACCACCCACGCCGAAAACGATTCGATGTTCAACACGCCTCCGTGCTACGCCATCTACGTTTGCAAGATGGTGCTGGAATGGATCCGCGATGAGATCGGCGGTCTGGAAAAAATGAAGGAAATCAACGAAAAGAAAGCCAAGCTTTTGTATGATTTCTTGGATGAATCCGCTATGTTCAGCGGTACGGTGGAAAAGAAAGACCGTTCGTTGATGAACATTCCGTTCGTAACGGGCGATGCCGATTTGGACGCTCTGTTCGTAAAAGAAGCAGCCGCTGCAGGCTTTGTGAACCTCAAGGGTCACCGTTCGGTGGGCGGTATGCGTGCTTCTATCTACAACGCCATGCCCGTGGAAGGCGTGGAAAAATTGGTCGCTTTCATGCGTGCTTTTGAAGCGGCCAACGCATAAGGAGAATGTACAATGAATATTTTAACGCTGAATAAGATCGCTGCGTGCGGAACCGACCGTTTGGGCGGCGGCTACGTCGTGGGCGACGCTGTGGAAAATCCCGAAGGCATTTTGGTGCGTTCGGCCGCGATGCACGATATGGAATTCCCCAAATCGCTGCTCGCCGTGGCTCGTGCCGGTGCCGGTGTAAATAACATTCCTCTTGATCGTTGCAGCGAGGAGGGTATCGTGGTGTTTAACACACCCGGTGCCAACGCCAACGCCGTGAAGGAACTGGTGATTGCCGGTTTGCTGCTTGCCTCGCGTAAGGTCGTTGCCGGTATCGAATGGGCGCGCACGCTGAAGGGGCAGGGCGCCGAAGTAGGCAAGCTGGTGGAAAAAGGCAAGGGCCAGTTTACGGGCCCCGAAATTCTGGGTAAAAAGCTGGGTGTTATCGGCCTCGGCGCCATTGGCGTGCTGGTGGCTAACGCTGCTAAAGACTTGGGTATGACGGTGTACGGCTACGATCCGTATCTGTCGGTGGATGCTGCGTGGAAGCTCTCTCGTGAGGTGCATCACGCCGCCACGCTGGCGCAGCTGTTTGCGGAGTGCGATTATATCACGCTGCACCTGCCGCTCACGCCCGACACGCGCGACACCATCAACGCCGAAACGCTGGCCACCATGAAGGACGGCGTGCGTATTCTCAACTTCGCCCGCGGCGAGCTTGTGAACAGCGATGCCATGAAAGAAGCCTTGGCTTCGGGTAAGGTGGCTTCGTATGTGGTGGATTTCCCCTCGGACGAAATGCTGTGTGTGGAAAACGTGGTAGCGATTCCGCACCTCGGCGCCTCCACTCCCGAAAGTGAAGATAACTGCGCTGTGATGGCGGCCGACGAGCTGAAAGCCTACTTGGAAGAAGGCATCATTCGCAATTCCGTGAACTTCCCCGCAATGGAAAACGCCAAGACCACGGCGGTGCGCGTGTGCGTGCTGCACCGTAACATTCCGTCGATGGTGGCACAGATCAGCACGCTGATCTCGGAAGAAGGCGTGAATATCGACACGATGACCAACCGCTCCAAGAAGGACAACGCCTACACGGTGCTCGATGTGGAATCCGACGTGGCCGAAGCTACGCTGGAAAAGATCCGTGCGATCGACGGCGTCATCCGCGTGCGTAAAATCTGATAACAAGTAAAAGAAATACCGAGAATTCTTAAAAATTAAGAATTCTCGGTATTTTTCTTTCTTCAACGCTATGCTATAATAAAGGCGTCGACAGAGAGGAAGGTGACTATGGAAAACAAAAAGTTAGTTGCAGAAACCATTGAAAAGCATATAAAAATGCGGAATCGAACCCGAGCAGAAATAGCGGCAGCAGTGGGCGAAGATTATAAAACGTTTTGTGGAATTTTGAATCGGGGCGACGAAGCCATACGAACGCCTCTTTTGTTACGGCTCGCCAACGTATTGGATATCGATCTCAATTGGCTTGTGCAATTATACAAAGGAGAGCAGTCTATAAGTTTTTTAGAGCGTCATCAGATGTCGCGTATGAGCGACGAATTTCGTAAAAATGAATTACCGAATATAACAAAAAATATGGACGCCTTGATTCGTACAAGCGACACGGTTTCTGAGGTAAAAAAAGTGTTGGTTGCACAATGGCCGTTGTTCTATTTGTTGGATGTTCTTTTGCCGGAAGAGTATATAATACGCATCACGGTAGAGCGCGATAGAGAAACATATTATTGTATGCCGCAAACCGCCGGTGCTTCTCGTTTTGGACGAGGATTGGGAAGAACATTTGATTTTTATGAAGGTAATGAAATGTTAAAGCGACTTATTGCAGAACGAAAGGAGAATATGAAATGAGTTTTTTATTCTGTAACATCACCAAAATGAAATATTACAAAGGTATCACCGAACAAGATACGCCTTTTGGCGGCGGCTCCTATGTAACTAAAAATCAAGATGCGCACGAACAATGGAACTTCTTGAACGATAACGGCTATTGCTATGGCTTTGTACAAAATCGTGGCGAAAAATTCGCCATTGAGCGTATCAACCCAATAGCAAAACGGCAAAGCAAATTAGAGGGTGTAACGGTTGTGTGGTGCGCTAAAAACGGCTGCGGAGATACGGTTGTAGTTGGTTGGTATGAAAATGCCACAGTGTATCGTGAGTATCAAGTCAGCCGTTGCACACCGGCATACGGATTTGAAAGAGATTTTTTTGTGAGCGCAAAAGCAGAAGATTGTTACCTTTTGTCAGAAGAAAACCGCACCTTTGTTATCGGTCGGGCTTCGCAGGACGGAAGAGGCCGAGGATTTGGCCAAGAAAATTTTTGGTATGCAGAATCTGCTTATGCAAACGAAGAACTGATTCCGTCGATGTTGGAATTTTTGGAGTCACATAAAAAAGATCGTATAAACGAAACGGAAGAAGCGTTTTCTCCCCCTGAGAACGTTGACACCCCTTTAACGGATGAGGAAAAAGGGTATGCGGAGAAATTGTTTAACGATCACGAGGACAGCGCCTTTTTGCCGTATGGATATCGTTTATATCATGAAAGTCACAGTGCCGATCACGCCTATAACTTGGGAGAAGCGTTGGCCGCGTTGTGTCAGTATACCAAGGCAATCCACTGGTATAGCGTAGTGTTAGAAATCGAAGGGAACACGTGGGACGTGAACAGCAAATTTCCATATTTGTATCAACAATGCGGAGATTATGAGAAATCAATCGAAAGTGCCAAAGCCTTATTGGACTACGACGAAGCTCAAAACGAAAGCGTGCGTGATGAGATTTACGGAATTATTGCAGACGGTTATTTTTACAGCCACTGCGTAGAGGATGCGATTGCTTGGTTAGATAAAATTATTTCAGAAAGCAGCGATGAAAATTACGTTGAATTCACACGTAATACAAAAACCGCTTGGAAAGAACTTTTGTGAAACACACCCCACCCGTTTACAAAATGGGTGGGGTGTGTTACACTATACCTACAACGGTAAAGGCGGTGAGAAAATGATAGCATTACGTGTGGTGGGGGCGATTCTCGGTGCGGCGATCGCGCTGTGGGGATTGGCACCGATCGTTGCAGGGCGTTTTCACGTGGGGTGCGTGGCGCTGGTCGTTATCGGAGCGGCGTTGTTTTTGTTTTGTGTCTTTTCCACCACTGTTGTGCCGTGGATCACGTGCGCGTGGCAGCAGCTGCCGTGGCGTGTGGTACTGATTACAGCCGGTGCGGCGGCAGCCGCCTTGGCCGTGCTATTTATCACGATTTCGGGACTGATGATCGGTGCGAGCGCAACACGGCCGAAGGAGGACGCTACGCTTATTGTTTTGGGCGCGGGATTGCGCGGTGATCAGCCCAGCAAAATTTTACGGGGACGCTTGGATGCCACGGTGGCATACTTGAACGAGCACACGCAAGCGGTGTGCGTTGTTACGGGTGGGCAAGGGCACGACGAGCCTTGCACCGAGGCGGAGGTAATGCGCCGCTATTTGGTGGAAAAAGGCATCGCGGAGCAGCGCATTTACGTGGAGGGCAAGGCCACCAGCACCTACGAGAATATTTGGTTTTCCAAAGAAATTATACAGAAGCACGCGCTTAGCGAAAACGTGGCGGTGGTAACGCAGGAGTTTCACCAATACCGCGCACAGCAGTTTGCCAAAGCCGCCTTCGCACACGTGGGCGGTGTGACGGCGCACTCGCCGTTTTATTTGCTCGGCAGCTATTGGGTACGCGACGTTGCAGGCGTTTGCCACATGGTACTGTTTGGAAAATAAAAAACACGGGGTATAAGGCGTACAGTTAAGGACAGTAACTTAAAAAAATAGATAAAAAACACTCCACGTTAGTTAAACGCGGAGTGTTTTTTGTTATTCACTTATAAAATCTTCGAATTGTGAACTTGAGAGTGTGCTTTCTACTCCATTTGCAAAACGTATAATTTGCCAGTCATTTCCCGTTTGAATCGGAAGGTAGAAATACTGTCCGGTAAGCAATGATGCTTGTTTATAGCTTTTCTTTAACTCTGCCACTTTTGCAACATAGATATTATTATCAATATTAAAATTTGCGGACTGATTAACGCTTTTGACTTCAAAAATATGTATACGTCCTTTGGCATCTTTCATTATAAAATCCGGATATGATGAATGTAGAGCACCTAAATAATATTCAAATTTTATTGATGAATCCGGAACATAATTCTTGCCCCATAGATACAATTCTTTTTCGTCAACCACTGTATTTGTGGCAACTTCGCCCCAAAGATTAACCGCACCTGCATTTGGATTTACTATCTTTTTGCCGGTTTTAATCTTTTTGAAGCCGTCATAAGAAATATCTTTCAAGAATTCTGCCCAATCCCTTTCTGCATCGCTATCAAATGAGAATTTTAAATTTCCATCTTTACGCTTCCATACCCAATTGTTGATACGAACATATTTGCCTGTATCGTAATAATAGCTGTCGGTAGAAAATGACTCTTCTGGACCCAATTCCATACTTTTTGAGTAATCACATCTGAATTGATTGCTCTCTTTAATAACATCATCAACATATTCTGCGGCGTGAAACCATTTTGTGTAATTGTCAGCATAATCGTAAACAATAGCTTTTACCGAGCTATCCGACGTTTGTAATTTTCGATTGAGGTCAAATATGCTTTTGTGAGTAATTTTAGCTGCTTTGTTATCAAGGAAATTATTTATATCGAATGATGAATTATTACTCAACGTCTTTATTATGGTCGTTTTAATCTTAATCTCTTCTGTAATGTCTCTTTGATCGTCATACAACCTTACGGCATATGCTTTTCGAGTGCTATTATCAACAACACCCCAAACCCATGCCGTAGTGGCTAATTTTTTGCCTTCATCTGGAAGTGTTTCATAATCAAGTAAACGCGGATTTCGTCTGACACGTCCCACTACTTGTTCGTCGAGCTGTTTACTACGTGAATTTCTTGCCTGATAAAGCATACATGCACGTGGGATATCCCAACCTTCGGATATAACTAATTTGAAAATTATAACATCAATATTACTCAAATTGCCACGTGCGTAATTTTTCCAATGTGTAACAGGCAACTTTTTAGCTTTAAAAACATCGTTAGTATCACACTCTTTGGGATCATTTACTATAAGCATCCATTTTAGTTCAGGATGATTATTAAGAGCTGGTAATATTTCGTTACTTAATTCTTCGTCGGCTCGCTGTTCGTTTGAAATTTGAATAATAAGACACGGATTGACATCTAGAAGATTTCTATATTGCGTTTTAATTTGCTCAAATCGTTGCAATGCCATTTCTACTGTATCGTCATCCTCACCTTGAACAACGGATTTTATTAATTTGCATTGCTCTGCCTCTGCATCGGTAATTTCCACATCTGGATGTTGACCTCTTCCCAAGTTAGGTGTAGCGGAAAAGTTAACCGTTAATTCAAAATACATATCCGCAATAGCATCTAAATTTGATGTTGCAATATGACATTCATCCTTAATCCAGATGATTGTTTTTCCACCAATCCATTTGAGTTCGTGCAAAAAGTTCAACATAGGTCCCGCCATTAATCGAGAGTCCTTTTTGTATAGATCACGAGGGAGCAAGTATACATTAAAGTCAGCTGGTATGTATAATCTTTCTTCACCTGCAATATCGCTATTAATTAAATAAGGAGCGAGATGAGAAAAACTATTATTATCCCTATATTCGCAAAATTTATCATAATTCTGTTTAGCTAAGTCACTCTTGGATAAAGATGATACTAAAAATACAATATTGGGGTTGATTTGAATGAGGCGATTCATATAATCGGCCATCATATATGTTTTGCCACTTCCTGTTGGTGCCCTAAATGTATATACTTTTTTGGAGTTTTTACGTGTAAGGTCAAGAAGCTTCTCAACAGCGCTATTTTGAAGCTCAATTATTTCTTGTAGCATCTGTTATTCCTCCAACTGTTTTTGAGTAATTTCAAAATTGTTACAAACCCATTCAATTTTTTCTTGCATTGTTATAAATTTTTCTACTCCGTAAAGAGTTTCATCAATTACATCAAAAGGTGTTTTTCCTTCTGTTGCCTCGAAGTTGGCAACATCTTTTATTTCGTAAACATCAAGGTTATCTCCAAACGGAGTGTTGCTCTCTAACCATTTGAAATTATTTGTTTTGTCGTAACATTCGCCAGTCATTATGCGCTTAAGACGTTTTGCTGTTACATCATAAGCAATTCCGTTAGGGGTTATATCCGTGATTTCATTATTTGTCACGAGGATAAACTCCCTGTTGCCCTCTATTTGATTTAACTTGAGTACAGCTTCTGCGGTAGTTCCGCTTCCGGCAAAAAAGTCCAGCACTTTTATATCTTCATCCGTGTTAACCATATTTAACAAGAAAGATATTAAAGATACCGGTTTAGGATTATCAAAAACTTTGCCATTAAATATAGATTTCAATTCTTTTTCTGCATCTTCATTAGTACCGACACCTACAGTTGAGTCTAAATTGTTTTGCGGAATTTTATTGCTAAATTCCGCAGTACGTTGATATCTGATCGAGAATTTTCTGGATTTAATCAAAAAATACGTTCCGTTTTCTACTTCCGTGTAAACTGTCTCTTGTGACCATTTGTAATTTCCAATTGCTTTAAATTCATTTTCATTTATTCCGCCTTTTACAATTACCGGGGTAAGCAATTTTATTTTTTTATCATCCGAATCATTATATGTTCCATCCGGAATATTGAATTTAACACTACCCTTGGGGAAAATAATTTCTTTATAGGGATTTCCTGTATTTAAAAGAGGTGCATCTCCTCCGTCAATTTTCCCTTGTGAGAATTCATGAGCACTACTAACATTTTTTCCATAGCACAAAACATACTCATATTTTTTTCTAACTTTATTCGATAGTGAAGGCGGTGTATCGGTTTTTTTCCATAAATATGTAGCAATAAATTCGTTTTCACTGAAAACTTCATCAAATAAACCTTTTAGATAAGCCTGATTTTTGTCATCTATACTGCAAAAAATTACGCCTTCATCACTTAAAAGCATTTTCGCCAAAACCAATCGTGGATAAAGCATGGATAATAAATTATCTCTTGTAATGGCGTTTTCATAATTTGTTTTCGCAAATTCACCCATTTTATCTTTGCCATACGGTGGATCAATATAAATAACATCAATAGCGCCTTTGTACTCTATAAGAAGGTTAAGCAATGCAGGGTAATTATCGCCGATAATTAATTTATGACGAGGCTTATTTTTATCAGTAACAAAGGATAGTGCATCGTTCCTTTTAAAGTATTTTATGGTGTCGCTAAGAGATTCTAAACGTTTATCAAAATGAAACCCTGTTCTTTTATAAGTTGTACCAAGTTCAGAGATCATTATTGCTTCATCCAAAGTGTCAGCTTTTTCTATGAGCTTTTTTAACAACTCAAAATTAGTGGGTTCTAAAATTTTGTCTGTAACACGATTTTCAAGTTCTTGAATCAATTCCTGTTTTGTAATATCTTTTAACATTTTATTTAACCTCCGTTTTTTCTTGTTTTTTTAAATATTCATCTGCCGCTTTATTAAATAAGTCTGCCATACTGTGCATATTATCATCATAAGCAATAGCAGCAAGTAATCGTTTTACCTTTTCTGGATTCATTCGAAACTGAACTTGTCTTGTTCGAGTTGCTTTATTCTCTTTATCCAAGTTGTTCCCTCCTATATGATATCATTATATCTTGATACAATGATATCATAATATCGTTTGTAAGTCAATGTTTTTGTCTTACACCGTAGCAAGCAGGGAAAAAGTACGGCACATTTTCCAATTCTTTAGGATATCTTAAAACCTTATAGCAAAAGGCAGAAACGTTTTTTCGTTTCTGCCTTTTATATTACTGTCCTTTAGAGTACGACTCTTAACCCCGTGTTTTTTATTTTTATACTCCGTATTTGGCAACGAAGTTTTCGAAGCTTTCATCGGTGGCGGTGCATTTCGGGAAGTGCATATTGGCGAAGTAGCCTTCGTCTACGTGAGGGCCTGCTAACCACGTGCGGAAGCCGAGATCACGCATTTGCGCATCCGTGAGATTGAAATACGTATGGTAGGCGGTGTTAGGATCGCCGCCGATGGGATCGTCGAACGTGACGTCACACTGATACCATTTGCCGCCGAGCTTTACGGCGCTCCATGCGTGGCTGCTGTTACTGATGCGTGTGCAGGGAATGCCCACAGCGTTGCACAGCACTTGGAACGATTCCGCATACGATTCACACACACCCGTGTGGTTGAGCATAATGCCGTAGGCTGTCCAGTTATCGTTGGCCAAACCGTCCCACAAGCCGCCTACAGCGTTGGATTGGCCGTGTGCGGCAGGCAGGTTGTAATTGCTGCTCAGCAATATCTTATCGTAGATCATTTTCTCTTTTACCACAAGGGGCGCGCTGGCAGGAATGGTTTGGATAAACGCTTGTACGGCGTTATCGAACTTGGCTTTTTTGGTGATAATCTTTTGGCGCAGCGCATCGGTGATCTCGGGGGTAGTCGAACCGTGGCGGCAATATTCGCCGTCTTTATTGCCGACGGCATAGGCAAACGTAATACTGCTGTTTCCGGCACCGTCTACCGACATAGACATCGTGTTTGCCAGGAAAAACAGCTCGGGGGTATCCAGCATATACAGAAAATAAATGCGGTGCTTAAAATCCTCCGTAATATTGAAATCAAACGATACGGAGGCATCTAAATGGCGAACGGCATCGTCGATCTTGCGGTAGACAGCCTTCCACTCGCTGTTCATCAGCGAATAGTAATACCGCTCCTCCAT
>JAZQTE010000452.1:0-3874 GCA_045630505.1 Acutalibacteraceae bacterium
TGTCTTTCCCCGGTAAATGGGGGATGGTTACGCGTCCGTACAAGGTGAAAATGAAGGCACAGAACCGCCACGGAAAATGGTATTACCTGACTGGCGAGGAGCTGCTGGCGCGGTGTATGTGCCACGAGATCGACCATTTGGACGGCGTGGTGTTTTTGGATCACGCTAGTGAAGTGATGGTTGATAGGGGGACGAAGGCTTGAACATTATCTTTATGGGTACGCCCGAATTCAGCGTACCGTGTTTAGAACGCCTGATCGCGGACGGTCACACCGTTTCGCTGGTGGTGACGCAGGCCGATAAACCAAAAGGACGTGGGCAAAAGCTCACGCCGCCGCCCGTGAAAGAGTGTGCTGCGGCACACGGTATACCCGTGTTGCAGCCGTCTTCACTGCGAAATGCCGAAACGCAGGAAACGCTGCGTAATTATCAGCCCGATCTGATTGTTGTGGTAGCCTACGGCAAGATCTTGCCGCGTGAGGTACTGGAAATGCCGCCGTACGGTTGCGTTAACGTGCACGCCTCCTTGCTGCCCAAATATCGTGGTGCTGCCCCCATTCAATGGGCTGTCATCAACGGCGAAACCGAATCGGGTGTTACCACGATGTTTATGGACGTGGGGCTGGACACGGGGGATATGCTGCTTAAAGAAACGGTAGCGATCGGCCCCGATATGACGGCCGGTGAATTGCACGATGCGCTTTCGGTTAGCGGTGCCGAGCTGCTGTCGCGCACGGTTGATGCTTTGCAAAACGGTACGGCTACGCGCACACCGCAATGCGATGAGGATTCGTGCTACGCTTCCATGCTGGATAAATCGCTGTGTGCTATGGATTTCTCCAAATCGGCACAGCAGCTGCACAACCAAGTGCGCGGCCTTTCACCATGGCCCGTTGCCATGGTGACGCAAGGCGGTAAGAAGCTGAAGATACACCGCACCCGTGTGGGCGGCGCTACAACGGCGGAGGCAGGCACAGTGGTATCTGCCGAGCCTTGCTGCGTGGCTTGCGGCGACGGTACGCTGCTGGAAATTTGCGAGGTACAAGCCGAAGGCGGTAAACGTATGGATGCGGTATCGTATTTCCGCGGTCATCCCATCGCGGTGGGAGCACGCTTTGCCGATTAAGCGATGAGGAGGGGCAGATATGGCTCAAAATGCACGTGTTGCCGTGGTGCAGGCCTTGGCCGAGCTTCATCGGCGGCAAGGATATTCGAATATCGTATTAGATCAGTTGTTGCGTACGGCCACTCTGTCCGATGCGGATAAGGCGCTGGCTTCTCGTTTATTTTACGGCGTGATCGAGCGGCGCTTAACGTTGGATCACGTGATAGCGAGTGCCTCGTCGGTGCCGCTGAAGAAGATGCATCCTGCCGTGCGAGAAACGCTGCGTGTAGCGGTGTATCAATTGCTGTTTATGGATAAGGTGCCGGTGTCGGCAGCCGTGAACGAAGCGGTGAGCGGCATTCGCCTGCTAAAGCAAGGGAACGCTTCCGGCTTCGTAAACGGGGTGCTGCGCGGTATTGCCAGACGCCTCGATACGGTATGGGACGATCTGCCGGCAGGGGATGAAGGACTATCGTTACGCCACTCTTGCCCCGTGGAATTGATTCGTTTTTGGCGAAACGCCTACGGTGATGACGTTGCAAAACGACTGGTCACCGCAATCAACGACACGCCCGAAACGTTTTTACGAGTGAATACGCTGCGTACCGATGACGCAGCATTTTCAAAAAAACTCACGGAAATCGGTGTAAAACACGAAATTTGCCCCGATTTACCCCATTGTTTTCAGTTAAATAACGGATATTTTTCAAATAAACTTGCAAGTAGCGAGAAAAACTGGTATTATTATCAGGATAAGGCCTCGCAATGGGCTTGCTTTGCCTTGGGTGCAAAAGCGGGAGAAGCGATTGCCGACGTGTGCGCTGCTCCCGGCGGAAAAAGCTTCACCGTAGCACAGATGATGCAAAACACGGGGCGGCTGCTTTCGTGTGATGTGTATCCTGCCAAGTGTGAAACCATTGAGGAACGCGCAGCTGAACTGGGAATCACGATGCTGCAAACCGCTCCGCGCGATGCATCGGCACCGCCGCCCAAAGCGTTGTGCGGTGCGTTCGACCGCGTGATTTGCGACGTGCCTTGCTCGGGGCTCGGTGTTATTCGCCGCAAGCCCGAGATTCGCTATAAAGACATTGCCGAGTTTGCGGGGTTGCCCGAGCTGCAATACCGTATTTTGGAAAGCAGCGCCCTGCTGGTGAAATCGGGTGGCGTGCTGCAATATTCCACGTGTACGCTGAATCCGGCGGAAAACGAGCAGATAGCGGAACGGTTTTTACGGGAGCATCCCGAATTTGAACCGCGCATATTACCGCTTGATGCGTGCTTTGCGGCAGCGGATGCAGCGCCGTCGTATTGCATTACGCTGATGCCGCACGTTCACGGGACCGACGGGTTCTTTATTGCGGGATTTTCGAAAAAATGAGGTGTCTGCACGGTGTCGGTGGATATTCGTTCGCTGTCGGAAGAACAACTGAAAGAACGGCTTACAGCACTGGGGTATCCCGCGTTTCGTGCCAAGCAAATAAAGCAGTGGCTGGATAACGGCTGCAAGTCGTTTGATGAAATGACGAATCTACCGCTTTCGATGCGCGAAAAGTTGGCGGAGGAATTCACCATTCCCGGTGTAAAAATTTTGCGGCGGCTGGATTCGCAGCTGGACGAAACCGTGAAATACCTTTTCGAGCTGCCCGATGGCGAAACCGTGGAGTCGGTGCTGATGAATTATCATCACGGCTGGTCACAGTGCTTATCTACACAAGTGGGTTGCCGTATGGGTTGCTCCTTTTGTGCCACGGGTATGGGCGGCTTGGTTCGCAATTTAACGGCGGCGGAAATGCTTTCGCAAATTGAAACCGCTCAGCAGGATCGTGGGATTCGTGTTTCCTCGGTGGTGCTGATGGGTATGGGCGAACCGCTGGATAACTACGACGAGGTTCTTTCCTTTTTGAAAATGCTGTCCCAAGAGGGCGGTGTTCATATCGGGATGCGGCATATATCACTTTCTACCTGCGGCTTGGTAAACGGCATTTATCGGCTGATGGAAGAAAAACTGCAGCTTACGCTGTCGGTATCGCTGCACGCCCCTAATAATGACATTCGTTCGCGCTTGATGCCTGTTAACCGCCGTTATCCGGTGGAAGAGCTGCTGAAAGCGTGTCGAGAATATATCCGTGCAACGGGAAGGCGTATTTCGTTTGAATACGCGATGATCGACGGAGTGAACGACAGTGATGCGTGCGCTCTTGAATTGGCGTCGCGGCTCAAAGGAATGCTGTGCCACGTAAACCTGATCCCGGCCAACGAGGTGAAGGGGAAGGAGCATCGGCGCAGTACCGCCGCACGGCTAAAACGTTTTCAACAACTATTGGAACAACAAGGTCTGAACGTCACGGTCAGACGAACGTTGGGCGCAGATATCAGCGCCTCCTGCGGACAGCTTCGTCGGCAGGAACGAGAGGAGGATTAAGCCCCATGAGAACATTGGGAGCATCGCATCAGGGTAGGGTGCGTTCCAGTAATCAGGACGCCTACTTGTGCGGCAAGCTTGCCGAAAACACCGCTTTTTTGGTAGTGTGCGACGGTATGGGCGGCGCAAACGGCGGTAACGTGGCCAGCTCTATTGCCATGCGTTACATTTCCGACCGTTTGGTCGAGGATTACCGCGAGAACGCTACGCCTGAAGCTATACGTGATTTGCTGGAATCGGCTGTGCAAGAGGCTAACGGGGAGGTTTATCGCGCCGCGTGGGAGGAGCCCGAGCTGTTTGGTATGGGTACCACGGCCGTGGCTGCCATTGCTACGCAGGAGGCCGTG